>JAUJMB010000083.1 GCA_030447045.1 Rubrobacteraceae bacterium
GCGGAACGAGTCGTAGTCGTAGTAACCGGGATTGGACAGGATGAGAAGCCCCTGCGCCACGGACAACGCGCCACCCATCAAGGCCGCCCGCGCATACCACCGGGAGGGCTTCAGCATCGACCCGCCCTCAAAGGACGATCAACGCAGAGCTCTCCGCACCCTCGGCGGCTCCACCTCCATCGCAGCGACCGCATTCCTTCCGACCAAAGCTGCAAACTCGACCCCTCCGCTTCTCCGAAACGCACACGATTCTACAGATATTTTCGTGCGATCGTACCAATCACCCGTGGCACGGGGGCAAGAAGGCGGGGGGCTCGCGGGCGAACCCGACCCGGGTGCTAGAGGACGGGCGATCACCCCCCGCCGCGTTTTCGGTCGACCCGCCTGTAGTACGCGTAGGCGGCCAGGGCCAGGATTGCAAGGACCCCGAGCGCCGCGTAGAAACGCGCTCCCGGGGAGGCCCCACCCAGGTAGACGAAGACGAAGGTGCCCGGGGCCGACCCGAGCGCCGAAGCGAGGAAAAACCTCCAGAAAGAGAGGCCGGTCAGGCCCGCGGCGTAGCTTATGGCGTCGAAGGAGATCAGGGGTACGAGCCGCACGGCGAAGACGATGATGGCGCCGTGCTCTTCTATCCGGCGGTCGAGCCTCTTAAGGCGTTCGCTGCGGGCCACGTACTCCCTTCCGAAGAGGCGCGAGATCCAGAAGCACAATGCCCCGCCGAGGAGCACGCCCAGCCAGGTCAACACGAAACCCGCAAAGGTGCCGAAGGCGTATCCTCCCGCGGCCGCCACTGCCGGCGCTGGCAGTGGAGCCAGCACGGCCTGGGCGACGAGCAGGCCCACGTACACCACGGGGGCCGCGGGACCGAAGTGCTCCACCGTCCGCTGAATCCGGCCTCGGTCGGACAAGAGCTCCCACCACTCCGGCCCGCCCACGATCCACCACAGGACGAGGCCGGCGACCACGACCGCCGTCGTCAGGACCAGCCACCTGGCGAACGTGTTCATGCTGTGGTGGCCCATGTTCCTGTACCGTTCCTTTGGTCTCTATGTCGCCCCCGACCGGGCAAGTAGCGGCTCGTCGGGGACCGTGCTCTGGGGTTCGATCTTCGCCCCGCCGCGTTCCCGGGCTTCTCTCGCGTCTCGTAGCCCCGCAAACCAGGCAGAGCGGACGCGGCCGGACACATCTGGTTGAGCGCTGTGTGCTACATCGTTACGAGCACGCCGTCGCCGACCGGCTCGACCTCGGCATGAAGCTCGCCCCCGCGCCGAGGGGTCTCCCCGGGACGCAGGTAAGGTGTGCCGCCCCCTTATTCTAGAGTCTCGCGCCCTTCCGGTTCGGGAGGGCGGCCTGCGGATCTCTCGACGACTCTACCCCGACCGTCGCATTCGACGCGGTGGACTACGCGTCGGGCAGGCTCCACGTCCGTTGAGGACCTCTCGTCGTGGCGACGGTTCTCGGCTCCCTGACCGACGACGTACCTTCCGTGCTGTTTGCCTCCTCGATGCAAGGAGGCTTCCCCGAGACGACGTCGAATCCCGACCTCTAGGTTCTCCTGGCTCTGGTACTGCTGTTCGCGCCCCGCTTGACCTTTTGCTGGCAAAGCGCGCAACCTTTCACTAGACTGGAACGTGGGAAGATACGTTTGGAAAGGAGGCGGCTCAGGGTCCGGATGGAGCGCGGTTTCTGTTGCTCTCCGGGGAGCCGACGAATTATGCGAGGGATCACTTTGTGGCTCTGGGTAGCGTTGGCGGGCGCCGTACTCCAGATCGTGGCTTTGTTCGGTCCAGACTTCTACTTTGCGGAGGGCGAGCGGAAGGACGCCTGGTTCGGCATCCCCCACGCCTCCGACCTCATCCTCCTCTCCGCGATCTTGGCGATCGGGGCGTTCGTCTTGATAGCCCTCGGCCGTAATCCCCTCCGGGGCCGGGGCATGGGGCTGGCCGTCGGGGTGATAGGGTCGCTGGCCACCCTGCAGCTCGTCTACCGGATGATAGTGCCGCCCTTCGGGGGCGCCATCCCCGCGAATTCGGACATTATCGGTGCCGGGTGCCTGTACTACTGCTCTCCGTCGCAAGCCGCGCCGGCGGACCTCCTCTTCGGGATCTGGCTGGCCCTGCTCGGCTGCCTGGCGGTGACGGTCGGCGGGTTCGTCTACGCTTACAGTCGGGCCGCCCAACAGACGCCGGCCAGGCCGTGGGTCGCCCAGGCGCAGGGCGGCATGAGCCCGTGGCTGGGGCTCGCGGCCCTCGGCGCCGTGGGACAGTTCGTCTTCGGCTACACCTTCTTCACCTTCTTTACGACCCCGGGAGACAACGGCGGGGAAGTGAACTGGAGCGGCTGGCTGCCCACGCCCCACACCAGCAGCCTCGTGCTGCTGATCAGCGTCCTGGTAGTCGGGCTCGTGTGGACCGCCTCCCGCAACCGAGCCCCGCTGGGTCCGGCGGCCCTGGGCTTGGCGGCGGCGGCGCTCGGGCTCGTCTCCGCCTCCCGGATCTTCTACCGGATCGTCAGCTCGCCCTTCGGCAACAGCGGATCAGAGATAGGCATCGCCGCGTACCTGTCGCTGCTCTCGGCGATCTTGGTAGTCGTCGCTGGGGTCGTGCACACGGTCACGCAACGGGGCACGGCCGGAGCATCCGCGTCGAGCCGCGTAACCTAGGCAAAAATAGAAGGGCCGGAGGGGACGACCCCTCCGGCCCGCCCCTCGCGAAACCTAGTGGTGCACCAGCTCGCGCTCTTCGTGGGCCTCGGTGGCGACCTCCTGAGGTATCCCGGAAGGCTCCTTGGCGCCAGGAGATCCCCCCCAGCGACGGAACATCCACACCCCGGCCCCCACGAAAACACCCAGCGCCAGCGTCAGGGTGAAGGCCTCGGCGGGCGCGGGGGTACCCAGCGCGTCGACCGAACCGACGCCGGCCGGAGCCCCGCAGAGCAGCGCCGCGTTGCGGGACAACCGCTTCAGGTCGACCTCGATGAGCTTGCGGATGTTCACCGTGACCTCCTCCAAGTCTGTCTGTGCCGGAGGTTACCATCGGCGTCTGCCCGATGCCAGTACAGACCGCGCACCCGCGCGGTCTAACCGGCGCGATCACGCTCGTGCGCGAGGTACGGCTTGATGTCGAGCACGGGGGTGCCATCGAGCATGTCCAGCCCCTTGACGCGAACGGTCGCGCCTTCGACCCCGAGGACCTCCAGGACCGACATCCCTACGGGGTTTGGACGAACGGGCGAGCAGATGCTGAAGATGCCCGTCTCCTCCCCGCTGTGCGGAGGCGTCTGTCGCAAGAGCTCCGCGGAGAACTCGGGGCTCCGGTGGAAGTTGAAGATCACGACGATCCGCTGCCCCCGCTCGACGCCCGCGAGCCCTTCTGAATACCTTTCGTCGATGACCAGCGCCCCTTCCAGCTCGGAGCGCCGCCAGCTCCGTGGCACGTCCTCCGCCTCCACCCGCACGAAGCCGATCGGTTGCAGCTCGATGCCCATACCGAACCCCCTTTGTTCTTTGGGCCGTCCCCTGTAGCCCCGGCTCTCTCGTAGGCCTATACTTCCCCGAAGTTGGCGTTCCGAAGAAGAGGGGGACGGTCTTGGAGGAGAGCGATGCTTGAAATTGCCCTGGTCGTCTTCTTCGTTCTGCTGGCACCCGCCATCGTCCTGCTGGTCGGGGGCGTTGCGGCCGCAACCTTGGGGATGGTATTCGATGTCGAGCCGCGCGATGCCATAAGAGGCGTCAGGAGCCTCGCCGGTAGGCTCTCGGTCTCGCACCGGCGCACGAACAACCTGGAGAAGAGGTTGGCCCAGCTCGAAGCCTACCAGGCGCAGCTGGAGCGGGAGCTGCGTAGCCTACCCGTAGACGACCCCAACCGACCGCTCGTGGAGGGTCGGGCCGAGCAAGTGAGTATTCTGCGGCGCGCCACCCTAGAAGAGATGCACCACGCCACGATGAAGAGGATAGACGGAGGAATAGAGAGGATGCTGGGGGAAGGTCGTCGGCCAGACAGGGCGCGCCGCGGACGTGCCAGGTTTCCGAGCTCTCCGTGACCAGGACGACCGTCTCCGCCAGCGGGAGCGGCAAGAGGCTTCGACGTCCGCAGCCGGAACCACCGGGGACTCACACGTGGGCAAACCAATAGAACTCTACACCACGGCCGGTTGCCCCTACAGCGAGGCCGCCCGCGAGGACCTGGAATGGCGCGGCGTCGAGTTCGTCGAGTACGACGTGGAGAATGACCCCGAGGCGCGCGAGCGGATGCTCGGCATTACGGGCGGCAACCGGACCGTGCCCGTCATCGTAGAGAATGGCAAGCCAGCCCAGATCGGCTGGATGGGCCGAGGGTGCACGGTGTAGGGGCGGGTCTCAAACCCGCCCGCCCGTCGAACCACCCCCACGCCACGCCTAGGAGAGCCAGCGGGCCACGTCAGGGGCGAAGTACGTGATTATGACGTCCGCGCCGGCGCGCTTGATGCCCGTGAGCGCCTCGAGGACGGCCCGCTCCTCGTCCAGCCAGCCGTTCTGGGCGGCGGCCTTGATCATGGCGTACTCGCCGCTCACGCTGTAGGCGGCAACCGGCAGGTCGGTCGTCTCGCGCACCCGGCGCAAGATGTCGAGGTAGGGCAGCGCCGGCTTGACCATGACGATGTCCGCGCCCTCGTCGATGTCGAGCGCCACCTCCGTCAGGGCCTCGCGGGCGTTGGCGGGGTCCATCTGGTAGGAGCGTCGGTCGCCGAACTCGGGGGCGTTGTCGGCGGCCTCGCGGAAGGGGCCGTAGAACGCGGAGGCGTACTTGGCCGCGTAGGCCATGATAGGGGTGTTCTCGAAGCCCTCGTGGTCCAGCTCGGCCCGGACGGCCGCCACGCGCCCGTCCATCATGTCAGAGGGGGCGACGATGTCGGCGCCGGCCTCGGCGTGGGAGGCGGCGGTGCGCGAGATCAACTCCAGGCTCACGTCGTTCAAAACCTGCCCGGTCTCCTTCTGGACGACGCCGCAGTGGCCGTGGCTCGTGTACTCGCACAGGCACACGTCCGTCACCACCAGCATCTCGGGCACGGCGTCCTTGATCGCGCGGGTGGCGAGCTGGACGATGCCCTCGGGGTCGTAGGCCCCGCTGCCGGCCTCGTCCTTCTCGGCCGGAAGGCCGAAGAGCAGGACGCCCGGGATGCCAAGGTCGTAAGCCCTCCTCGCCTCCTCGACGGCGTGGTTGATGGAGAGCTGGAAGACGCCGGGCATCGAGCCCACCGGGCTCCGCACGTCCTCCCCGACGGTCACGAACATCGGGTAGATAAAGTCCTGCGGCGAGAGCCGCGTCTCGCGCACGAGGCCGCGAAGCGCGGCCGTACGGCGGGTCCTGCGAAGTCTCTGCGTGGGGAACGCCATGAAAACGGGCCTCCTTGTTGCACGAACGTATTACAGAAACGGGTACCGCACCCTAAGGATACCGCCCGCGCGCTACGAGGTTTCGGTCTCCCGGAGCCGGCGCGAAAGCGAGTAGTCGAAGAAGGTCAACGCGGCCATCAGGCCGGCCCGGCCCCCGCGCGCCGGGGACCTCCCTGCACCACGACGCGGGCGTAGACGAGGCCGATAGTGGCGTTCAGGATCGCCCGAACCAGCATCCACCGAGCCCGGCGGCGGCCCAGCAGCAGCCCCGAGCCCAGGATCAGGTCCACCCCGCCGACGAGGCGCGCGAGGCCCTCGCGGTCCACCCAACCCGAAACATTCGCGCTTCGGCGGGGGTCCAGCGTCAGGGCCGCCCCCATGCCGAGGCTCACCCACCCTACCCCCGTCGAGAGCCTGGCCGCGGCTCTCACCGCTGCGCGGGGTCCGTGGCGAGCAGGTCCACGACGGCCTCGACCAGACCCGGGATGGTGTACTCGCTCGCCTCGGCGTCCACCCCAAGGTCGAAGCCGCGGGCGGTATCGGCGGTGATCGGGCCGATGCACACCACCCGCGCCCCGGCCAGCAGCCGCGAGGCCTCTCCGGCGCCGAAGGCCCCCACGAAGTTCTCCACCGTGGAGCTCGCGGTGAACGTGACGCAGTCGATGCTTCCAGCCTCAAGCTCCCGCGCCAGCGCCTCCTTCCCCTCGGAGGAGGGCACGGTCTCGTACGCGGGCGGGACGACCACCTCGGCCCCGGCCTCCCGCAGCCTCTCCGGCAAGACCTCGCGGGCCACCTTCGCGCGCGGTATCAGGACGCGCTTGCCGGCGAGCGAGCCGTCCTTTATCGCCTCGATGAGGGCCTCGGCCCGGAACTCCTCGGGCACCACGTCCACCCTCAGCCCTACCGCCTCGAGCGCCCCCGCCGTCGCGGGCCCGATGGCAGCGACCTTCGCCTCGCGCGGGACGGCCCGAAGGTCCAGGCCGTGGTGGCGCAGGCGCTCCAGGAACGCATCCACGCCGTTCACGCTCGTGAAGACCAGCCAGTCGAAGGAGTCGAGGCTCAGGATCGCCCCGTCGAGGGGGCCGAAGTCCTCCGGCGGCCTCACCTCGATCGTCGGGAACTCGCGCACCTCCGCCCCGAGCCCCACGAGCTCGGCGGAGAGCTCGCCGGCCTGCGCCCGCGCCCGGGTGACGACGATGCGGCGCCCGAAGAGGGGGCGCCTCTCGTACCATCCGAGGCCCGCCTCCCTGAGGTTCACCACGTCGCCGACGACCGTGATGGCCGGCGGTTTCAGCCTCGCCTCCTCGACGCGTTCGGCGATGTCCGCGAGCGTGCCGGTGACGGTGCGCTGCTCGGGCAGGGTGCCCCACCGGACCACGGCCACGGGTGTCTCGGGGTCCCTGCCGGCCTCCATGAGCTCCGCGGAGATCTCGCGCAGACGGCCCACGCCCATGTAGAGCACCAGCGTGTCGGCGCCGCGCGCGATGCCCTTCCAGTCCACGTCCGAGCGTCCCTTGGTCGGGTCCTCGTGGCCCGTGACGAACGCGACGCTCGTCGAGACGTTGCGGTGGGTGACGGGGATGCCGGCGTAGGCCGGTGCCGCCACGCCGCTCGTGACGCCGGGGACCACCTCGAAGGGGATGCCGGCCTCTA
>JAUJMB010000084.1 GCA_030447045.1 Rubrobacteraceae bacterium
GAGCGCGCTCGGCGTCCTCTCCGGGAAACGCATGACCAGCGCCGCCGCGGGCTGGTCCGCGGGAAGGCCGCCGGCCGCGCCAGCGCCTCGACCGTCCGGAGGAATCCCCTGTCGTCACCGCGTCGCGCCCTTCCGAGCCTCTCCCCCAGATCGGCGACCGGGCCGGACTCTGGCGCGGGGCATGAGCAGCGGGCGCCTGGGCCCGGGTCCGCTCCTACGGGTATACAATGGGCCAAAGTGTGCAGTCGATGGCCCTGTCCAGGGTCGCGGCCCTGGACAAAATCGCGTGGTTCGCACGAGCGGTACCGGTTGATCGCGGCGGGAACGTCCTCGCCGGGGGCTTCTACCGGTATGGGCAAGGAGGGTGGTTTTTGCCGGAAGACCAGAGAGACGCGCACCCCCTCGTCGGCTCCTCGACCGGCGGATTAGAGCCGCTCTCGAGGCTGGTCAAGACGCTGTCCGAGGGCCTCGGCGCGAGGACGGGGGAGGCGTGATCGTCGTCCGCGAGGCCTGGCGGCGTTCTGGGAACGGATCGCGGCGAGGCACGCCCTCGAGGGGCAGTTCGAGGCCGCCCGTCGGCGCCGCCCGGACGCGCAGCACGCCGTGAGCCGCGTGCTAGAAGATTTCGGCGGCCCCTCAGAGGCCGCACCCGAGATCTTCCGCGTCCTCGGGGAGCGCCTGGGGTGGGAGGTCGGCGTCCTCTGGAAGGTCGAGGGGGACGCGCTGCGCTGCGGCGGAATCTGGCGCGCGGCGGGCGGGGCGCCGAACGGCTTCGAGGAGGCGTGCCGCGGGTCCGTCTTCAGGCGCGGGGCGGGTCTCCCTGGCCGCGTCTGGCGGCAGGAAGAGGCCTCCTGGGTCGAGGACGTGCTGGAGGACGAAGGGTTCCTTCGCAAGGAGGCAGCCGCGGGGGCGGGCCTGCGATGCGCGCTCGCTTTCCCCGTCCACGATGGCGGGCGCCTCGTGGGGGTCTTCGAGCTCCTCAAGGGCGAGGTCTCGCCCGTAGACGAGGACCTGGTGCGGGTGGCTTACCTCGTCGGGCGCCAGACCGGGCAGTCCGTCGAGCGCCGGGGGGTCGAGCGCGAGCGCGACCGCGCTCTCGCCTGCGAGAGGGAGGCGCGCCAGAGGATCGGCGCCGTGCTCGAAAGCATCAACGACGCCTTCTTTGCCGTGGACCGGGATTGGCGCTTCACCTACGTCAACATCCAGGCCGAGGCGTTCTGGGGCAGATCGCGCGAGGACCTCATAGGCGGCAACATCTGGGAGAAGTTTCCGTGGGCGGTCAACACCGAGGCCCACCGCGCGATCCTCTCGGCGGTGGAGGCGGAGGAGACAGTCGGTTTCGAGGCGTTCTCCCCCTTCATGGGCGCCTGGATCTCGGGCCGCGCCTACCCGTCGGCGGACGGCGTCTCGGTGTTTTTCGAGGACATCTCGGAACGCAAAAAGGCCGAGCGGGAACGCGAGGAGCTCGGGCGCGAGGCCGAGGCCGGGCGGGCGCGCCTGGAGGCGGTCCTGCAGCAGATGCCCGGCGGCGTCTTTATAGCCGACCGCTCGGGCCGGATCTTCCTAGCCAACGAGGGCGCGGCGCGCATCTACGGGCGCGAGATCCGATCCGTAGAAGAGAGCGGCCGGTACTCGCTCTCCTACCCCGACCGCGAGCCGATCCCCGAGGAGTATCACCCCCTGGTCCGGGCGCTGGCGGGCGGGGCCATCAGCCTGGAGAGCTGCGTGAAGCGGCCCGACGGTACGTTCCGCATCATAAGCTCCAACGCCGCCCCGGTGCTCGACGCCGGGGGCCACGTCGTGGCGGCGGTCAATGCCTTCCAGGACGTGACGGAGCTCAGGGAGGCCCGGAGGGTCATCGAGGAGAGGGAGCGCAGGTACCGTACCCTGACCTCCAACATCCCGGGCGCCGTGTTCCGCTGCGTCTTTCGGGGCGGTAGCCCGATTATGGAGTTCGTCAGCGGGCGCATCGAGGAGATCACGGGCCGCCCCGCCAGGGACTTCGTGGCCGACGGCGCGCTCTCTTACGCCGAAGACGTCGTTCACCCGGAGGACCGCCCGAAAAACGAGCGGGAGGTGCGGCGCGCGCTCGGGGAGCAGGCGACGTACAACATCGAGTACCGCCTCCTCCACGCGGACGGCGGGGTTCGCTGGGTGAACGAGCGCGGCAGCAGCGTCTTCTCGAAGGAGGGGGAGTTGTTGTGGGTGGATGGCGCCATCTTCGACATCACCGACCGCAAGCGCACCGAGGAGGCGCTGCGCAAGAGCGCCGAACGGGCCGCCTTCCGGGCCGAACTCATCGAGGCGCTCCGCCCGTTCGCCGACACCGCGGATATCAAGACCGCTGCCGCCCGCGTGCTCGGGCAGCACCTCGAGGCCAACCGGGTGATCTACGGCGAGATCTCGCCGGACGACCGGGCATACGTGAGCGACTCCGAGTACCTGGACGGCGCCGTCAGCATCGCCGGACGGCTCGATCTCGACGACTACGACCCGGCCCTGTTGAAGCACTTCCGAGAGGGGCGCACGGTAGTCGTGCCGGACTTCGCGGACGATGCGGCCCTGACGGCGGATGGGCTGGCCGCGTTCGAGGCGGCGCAGGTCCGGGCGCACGTCAGCGTGCCGCTCGTGAAGGATGGCCGGTTGGTCGCCGCCCTCGGCGTCAACCAGAGCAGGCCGCGGGCGTGGACGGCCGAGGAAGTGGCGCTCGTGGAGGAGACCGCCGAGCGTACGTGGGCCGCCGTGGAGCGAGCCCGCGCCGAAGAGGCCCTGCGTCGGTCGGAAGAGCGCTACCGGGCCCTGTTCGAGAAGATCGACGAAGGCTTCTGTATTGTGGAGGTGATGTTCGATGAAGCGGGCGGGCCGACAGACTACCGATTCTTGGAGACGAACCCGGCGTTCGAGAGGATGACGGGGCTCGAACGGGCGGTGGGCAGGACGGCGCGGGAGCTCGTCCCTGACCTCGAAGAATGGTGGTTCGAGACCTACGGCAAGGTGGCGCTGACGGGCGAGGCCGTCCACTTCGAGAACGGCTCCGAGGCGATGGGCCGCTGGTTCGAGGTCCGCGCCTCTCGCATCGGCGGGCAGGAGAGCCGCAGAGTCGCCCTAGTTTTCGACGACATCACCGAGCGCAAGCGGGCCGCGGAGGAGCGCGACCGGCTGCTAGCCCGGGAGTGGGTGGCCGTGGCCGAGGCGGCCGAGCGGGAGAGGATCAGCCGCGAGCTCCACGACCGCGTCGCCCACTCGATGGGCGTGGCCCACCAGAGCCTGCAGCTCCACGGGGTGCTCGCCGAGAAGGACGCCGCCCGCGCCGCCGAGAAGCTGGAACTCGCCAAGGAGATGACCAAGGCCTCCCTGGAGGCCACGAGAAACCTCTCGGCCGAGCTGCGCAAGCTGGACGCGGAGGAGGGCCTGGCGGAAGAGATTCGGCACCTGCTCGACGTGGCCGTGCCGCCCGGCGTGCGGGCCGAGTTCTCCGTCGAGGGGGACGAGGCGCACGTGCCGGGGCACGTGCGAGGGCAGATCTTCCTGCTGCTGCGCGAGGCCGTCCGCAACGCCGTGGCACACTCGGGCTGCGGCCGCATCTCTGTCGGGCTGGACATCCAACCGGAGAAGATAGTGGGGAGCGTGGAGGACGACGGCCAGGGCTTCGTCGCCTCGGGCCGCACCGGGGGCCTGGGCCTGCGATCGATGAGGGAGCGCGCCGCGCTGCTCGACGGGGGCCTCAAGCTGGAGGGCGGGCCGGGCCGGGGCACGCGGGTCGAGGTCTCCGTCCCGCTGGCGGGGGGGCGCTGATGGAGGGCCGCGCCGTAAAGATCCTGCTCGTGGACGACCACACGATGTTCCGCCAGGGCCTCAAGGAGATGCTCTCCACGGACGAGGAGATGCTCGTCGTCGGCGAGGCCGAGGACGGGTCTGGGGCCGTAGATCTGGCCGCCAGGGAGGAGCCCGACGTGGTCATCCTCGACGTGGAGATGCCGGGCATGAGCGCCGCCGAGACGCTCGAGGCGCTGCTCGCCCTCTCCCCCGCCCCCAGGGTGCTCATCGTCTCCATGTACGACAGCCCGCGCCTGGTGCGCGACCTTCTCGGGCGCGGCGCGAGCGGCTACCTCGTCAAGAGCGCCTCCCTCGAGGAGCTCCTGACCGCCGTGCGCCGGGCCGCCAGGTCCCCCCAAGGCAGCGGGGGAGAGAACGTGATCCTGGCCGTCCCCCGCTCGGTCCTCGAGAAGGTCGAGGGCGGCGACGAGGACCGGCTCTCCGGCAGGGAGCAGGAGATCCTGCTCCTGGCGGCCCGCGGCCTCTCCAACCGCCGCATAAGCCACGCGCTCCACATCTCCGAGGCGACCGTCAAGCGCCACCTCGCCAACGTCTACGAGAAGATGGGCGTGGGCTCCCGCGGCGAGGCCTCCCAGAAGGCCCTCTCTGAGGGCTGGATCACCGCCGGCGACCTGACCCGCGACGGCGACGGATAGGCCGCCAGGCCGCGGCGGGCTGACCGCCGAAAGCCCTAGCGGAGGCGGAGGGCTTCCAGGGTCCTGCCGACAAACGCGGGGAGTTTGTGCGACCTCGGGGCGTGGACGGGCGGGTTCGGGTCCGTGCCGAGCTCGTCCATCCTCCTCACCCACAGCTCGCGCACGAGGACCTGCACGACGGCCACGAGCGGGACGGCCAGGAAGACCCCGACGATACCGAAGAGCGTGCCCATGGTGAGGATGGCGAAGACCACCAGGGCCGGGTGCAGGTCCACGGCCCGGCTCATCAGGATCGGCTGCAGGATGTTGCCCTCGATCTGCTGGATGACGACGAAGGCCACTATCACGTACACGGCGGTGAAAGGCTCCGAGATAAGGGCCAGGAGCAACGGCAGGACCACGGAGATCGTGGCCCCCAGGTAGGGGACGAAGGAGACCAGCCCGCTGAAGATGCCGAGAAGCAGGGCGAAGGGGACCCCTATAATCCACAGCGAGACGGCCCAGAACACGGCGATAAAGGTCATGGCGGCGAGCTGCCCGATAAACCACCGCTGCACCGTATGGTACATCTCGAAGAGAACCTCCCGCGTCCTCTGCCGCCACCCGGCGGGGAAGAGCGCGACGAACCCCTCGACCCAGGGCTCGGGCCGGATGACCATGTAGATGGTCGCGATGAGCACCACCACCCCGAGCGAGGCCGCCGTGGCGAGCGTCAGCCCCACACCTGCCGCCGTGGAGACCGCGTTGCCGGTCAGGACTTGCTTGCCCACCTCCGAGAAGCTCGTCCCCTCCAGGCTGACCCTGGCGCCGAGCCCGAAGAAGTCCTGCACCCGGTTGAAGAGCCCGACGGCCTCCTCCAAAAGCGAAGGAAACGCAGCCACGAGCTCGGAGGACTGCGCCTCGACGGCGGGGACGACCGCCAGGCCGAAGACGTAGAGCGCCAGCGCGAAAGCCGCGAGCACGGCCAGCATCCCCCAAGTCCGGGACAACCCCCGCCGGTGGAGGTAGTTGACCGGGGCGCTGAGGATGATCGAGAAGAGGATCGTCAGCAAGAAAGCGAGCACGACGCCGGTGATCTTGTAGACGAAGTACCCACCGAGCAGCAGCGCGAAGACGAACCCGATGCCCGCGTATAACGTCCGCCCCGAAGAGACGGGTCTCTCCATCTCGCCACTCCTCCGGCCGCCCTGGGGCCCCGCCCCTACCCCCACAGTATCTCCGATACCGCCAGAACTAACACCGCCGCCCCACCCTAGAGGGTCGGCATCGGCGTCGAGCGGCTCAGGGAGAGCCCCGAGTCGTAGGCGAAGATGGTGCCAGAATGCGAAGACTGCGCCCGCCGGAGCGCCGACGAGGTCCACTCTTTAATCGCCTCTTCCAGGGCCGCCGTCTTGACGACGAGCTGCCTGGTGCCCACGAGGTCTGCGAGCCTCTGCTGCTGCTCCAGCGCCGCCTCCAGGTCGACCGGCAGGACCCAATCGAACGAGGCCCACACGGTGCGCCCCCCGCCGACCCCTTCTTCGATGAGCCGGCCGAGCTGATCCTCTCGCCCGCCCAGCGGGTCCTCTTCGGGCCTCATCAGGAGCCGTCCCTCACCTCTCAGGCGCCCGGCCGCCAGGCCGTTCACCTCGAACCGCTCGATTAGCTCCTCCGGCGGGCTGTTCTCCCCGCCGTAGAACTTGACCAGCAGCCCGTCGCGCGCCTCGCCGACCCGGAAGAAGGCGGCGTCGAGGCGGTGCAGAAGATCCAGGTTCTGGGCGATGGCGAGCACGTTGTCCGGAACCCGCAGGAAGGAACCCAACTGCCCGACGAGCGTGGCCGAACGCTCCTTCTCCCGCAGGAAATCTTCCAGGGCCTCCCGCCGCACGCGCCAGCGCTTGCCGACCTTCAGGCAGGGCAACCGGCCCTCCCTACACCAGCGCCAGATCGTGCTCTCCTTTACCCCGAGCAGCCCCGCCACGTCCTCCGCGCCCAGCAACTCGATTCCCTGTCTTTTGTCCGCTCTTGTCGCCAACCTCGATCCTTCCCGACGCCCGCCTGCATGCCTACCGTGCCCTACGACACATTTATTGAGGTTATCGTTACACCTTTATATGCAATTTCACCGTATTTTACCTGTTTTTAGTTGACTCTACCTTATCAGGGCATATGGTGTTGGGTGTAAGAGCAGTTAATCGCCGCGGGTAGACCGTGGGAGACGAGAAGGAGAAACATGGCTGAGCAGCACGCGGCACCCAGGGTCCATACCAAGGATCGGGACGGGGACATGAGGGGCGCCGAGGTCCGTAGGGACAAGGGCACCGAGACCAAGCCGTCGTTCAAGACGACGGAGTTGATCGTCTACGTGTTGGCGGTGCTCGGCGTGCTCATCGCGTCGATGATCGTCGACGCCAGCTTCGGCGCGGATCCGGCGTGGAGGTACGTGACGTACCTGACGGTCGGCTACATGATCAGCCGCGGGCTGGCCAAGGCCGGCTCCCGCTACCCCCAGGA
>JAUJMB010000085.1 GCA_030447045.1 Rubrobacteraceae bacterium
CGGGCCCGGGCGGGCGCGTCTACCTCTCGGACGTGCTCGAGTCCGACGTCCGGCGCCGGCCGCCGGAGACAGCACCATCTGAGACGGACGGCGCGCCGGAGACGGTCGAAACAGCCGTTCCCCCGGAGCCCGCGGTGGGCGCGACTTCGGGTGCGACGACATCGGGTAGGGAGTCGCTATCACGTGTCAGGCGCGTGGGTGCCGAGCGGACGGCGAAGAGCTTCGCGGAGGTGCCGCACTTCTACCTCACCAGGGAGCTTGCGGTGGACCGCTTGCTGGAGCTTCGCGAACGCCTGAAGGCGAAGATGGAGCCCGCGCCATCGGTCACGGAGCTGTTCGCGCTCGCCGTCGCAAGGACGCTCAAGGAGCACCCCAGGCTCAACGCCCGGTACGTGGGGGGCGGCGAGATGGAGACGAACGCCGGGGTCAACCTCGGGATAGCGGCGGCCACCGACGAGGGGCTCGTGGTTCCCGTCCTCAAGGGTGCCGACGCGCTCCCGTTGCGGGCGCTCGTGCCGGCGGTAAAGGACCTGGTGCGGAGGACGCGGGAGGGCGGGCTCGGGCCCGACGACCTCTCGGGTGGCACCTTCACGATCTCCAACCTGGGCATGATGGGGGTCGACAGCTTCGACGCCATCATCAACGCGCCGCAGGGGGGCATCCTGGCCCTCGGCCGCGTGCGCACCGTGCCGGAGTGGCACGACGACGGGTGGGAGCCGCGGCGTGTGATCTCCGCGACGCTCTCGGTGGACCACCGCGTCGCCGACGGCGCCGATGGGGCCCGATTCCTCGAATCCCTGCAAGAGGTTCTCCTGGACTGGGAGCTGCTGCTATGAGGCGCGGACGGCCGTGATCCGCATCCTCGAGGGCGACGCCGAAGGGTTCGCCCTCGCCTCCGTTGGCGCAGAGGGGAAGATCTCCCGCTTCTGGACCCTGGCTTGCTCCGTTGTCGTACCGGTCTTCGAGGTCTAGGGGACCGGGGTGGTTGGCGCGCCCCTCATGGAGCTCGAGGAGTCGTTGGTGTTCGGGATGTTCCCGACCCGGCTCCTGATCTTCGAGGATCGCATCGAGGTGCGCGGCTTCGAGCTCTTGCGGGAGAAGGTCGAGTCGAAGGGCTACGACCGCGTGGATAGGGTGGTGGTCTCGGGCGAAGGCTGGCTTGCCAACCTCGTGATCTCGGAGAAGGGAGGGCGGCCGATCCTCATCAGGGGCGTGGACAAAGCCGACGCCGAGCGCGCCGGGGCCCTGATCGAGGAGCGCCTCACCCGGACCAACCGCAGCCCCACGCGGGCAACCCCTCCCACCACCATCGACGAAGAGGGTTTGATCCAGAACCTGACGGAGCTGCGGGACGCCGGAATCCTGAGCGAGGAGGAGTTCGAGGCCAAGCGTAGGGGCGTGATGCGCGAAGGAGGAACCGATCCGTAGAACGGCGGCCGATAGCGCGGCATCGCCGTCCGACGGGAAGCCAGGACCGTACTCGATAGCCTCTTCCAGGACCGGGGTGGAGTCGTAGGAGAACGGGGGCGGGGAGGCCGCAACATCGAGTATACTTCCGGCAGACCGTCGGGTAGCGGACGAAGCCTGATCCGTGGGGAGGGTGAGGGCCGCGTTCCTGGATCGAGTGCCACCTCTGTGAAAGGGGAAACTTGAAGGTCGAAACGGACGCCATCCTTGTCTGTTCGAGTTGCGGCGTGGAGGCCGAGCACGAGCTCCTGTACCTCGCGGATCACCTGCGGGCCAGCCGCTGCGGCAACTGCGGCGCCACCATGCGCTTCTCCGAGCACGTCTACGCCGATTACGCGTGGGACGTGGCCGGACGGACCGCCCGCCTCCCGAGAAGGTTCGTCGGGGACGTTTTCAGGGGCCCTTCGTGGATCGTGACCTACCCCGTAAGGGCTCTACGCAAGCCGTTCTCGCTCATCAGGGAGATCGGCCAGGTGACGGCCTTCGAGCGCAAACGCCGTTTTCCGAGGGTGATCCGCCGCAAAGACCCCGCCCTGTAGGGAGGGGCCGAGTTTCGCGCCCCGGGCGTCCTGTCCCGATCCTCTTCGGTTCCGTTGTCCTCGCGGGTCGGCGCCGGTCGGTTCTGTCTCCCTGACGGTCTGCCGCGGGGCCGGATGACCTTGCCGCGGGGTGAGCAGGCGCCAAATGTCTACCGGGCAAACGGGGGCGGCTTCTAGCCCCTGGCCAAGCGCGAGAGCAGCACGTCCAGGTCCTCCCATCCGTACGCCACCTCGGACAACCACGCGCCGCCGAGCTCGAAGCCGTCCTCCCCCACGGGCACGCCCCCGAGCGACTCGTAGAAGCCGCGGGCCGCCCGGTTCTCCGCGAACACCCACAGGAGCATGGAGTTCACGCCGTGGTCCGCGAAGTGGCGGGCCACCGCGCCCACGAGCCGTCGGCCCGCGCCGGTGCCCTTGTGGGAGGGGAGGACGTAGACGGTCTGCAGCTCGCCCTCGTACTCCCTCAGCTCCCACGAGAACCGCTCCCTGGGGCCGCCGGAGGCGAACCCGAAGACGCCGCCTCCGTCCTCGGCGACAAAGACGCGACCGTCGCCGGTCGCGATGGCGTCCTGCCAGAGGCGCTCGGACTCGTCGTAGGAGAGGCCGTCGAGGTGGACGTCGGGCACGATGCCCCTGTAGGCCACCCGCCAGGTATCCACGTGTACGATGGAGATCCCACGCGCGTCGGAGGTCTCGGCCGGACGGATCAGCGGTCCCTACCCGTGTTCCACCGACTCGAGGCACGCCCCGACGGCCGCCACGATCTCCGCCTCCCCGGCGAGACGGCCGACCCCAGGAAGCTCCTCGGTGGAGGCCATGAGGCCCTCGGCCGGGCCGACGAAGCTGTGCCCCCAGGCCTTCAGGATCTCGACGTTGCGAACCGTGACCGGGTTCGACCACATCTCCGGGTTCATGGCGGGCGCCCAGAGCACGTCTCTCGCGCCGGCCAGGATGGTGGCGGAGAGCAGGTCGTCGCCGAGGCCTATGGAGGCCCGGGCCATCGCGTCGGCCGTGGCGGGGGCGACGAGGACGAGGTCGGCCCAGCGGGCGAGGGAGACGTGCTCGACGCGGCCCGTGCGCTCCCACCAGGTGGTATCCGTGTGCACGGGCTCCCCGGCGGCCACCGCCAGCGTCTCCTCCGGCACGAAGCGGAAGGCGGCCTCGGTGGCGACGACCTGCACCTCGTGGCCGTCCTCCCTGAGGCGGCGGATCACGCCAGGCACCTTGTAGGCCGCGATACCGCCCGTCACCCCCACGAGTATCCTCGCCACAGCGAGAGGCCTTATCCGGCTGCGCTGCGGCGGGCGATGTCCATGAGGGTGCGCAACGCCTCGTTCACGGACTCGGAATCCGGGAACGCTTCGGCCACATCGGGCGAGAGCACCCCCACGTTGCTGCCCTCCACGTAGCGCCGCGCATACTTGCCGCGGTCGCCGCCACGAAAGTCGTACTCGTCGAGCATGCCGTCGTCCTGGCGGCTACTCTCCTGACTCATATACTCTCCCCTCCCGGCACGTAGCCCGGCGTGCGCTGATGATCCGGACCGACCGCCCAAGATTCGTGTGCGCGACGACCAAGATCTTACGCTCTACGGTCTCGCCAACGGTAACGAACCTCGTGCTCCGAGTGCGCTGGATCCTCGATGGTCAGTGAAAACGGGTCCCCGAACACCGTAGCCGCCGCCTCGAAAGAAACCTCGTGCTTCTCTACGTTCTGACGGGCTCTCTCTCGATCCCACTCGAACTCTAGGCTCATACTCGCGTGATTCTACGCTTTCCCTGGACCTGCGACGGATCACGCCAGACTCTTCGTGGGCCGCGATGCTGCCCGTCACCCCGACGGGTATCTTTGCGCTGCGCATGGGCGGCAGTATACCCGCGCCGGGGTCTCCCAGGTTACCGGCTAGAAGAGGACGGCGAAGTGGTACTATACGTGCCCCGGTCCCGAGGACCGAGAGCGATACGGATGGAAGGACGGAGAGGCAGTGGTCAGCAAGGTGCGGAGCCTGCGCTGGTTGGAGGATCTGAAGGAATCGCAGCGACTGACCGCCCGCGAGGAGCGACGCAAGGAGGAGATCCTGGCCGTCTTCCGCGAGCTCTACGACATCTCCGTCAGGAACCCGAAGCCCCCCGTCTTCCCGCCCTGGCGCCCGTTCTGGTAGGCGTACCCCCCCGACCCTCGCGCAACCGCGCCCCTCTTTCCCGCTAGGATACCGTCCTATGCAGCGCACCCTTACAGGCAAGGTCGCCATCGTTACCGGCGCCTCCAGCGGCATCGGTGAGGCCACCGTCCTGGAGCTTGCCTCGCGCGGCGCCTCGGTCGTGGCGGCCGCCCGGTCGGTGGAGAAGCTTGAGGACCTGGCCCGCAGGGCCGCGGCCTCCGGCGTTCTGGTGGTGGAGGCGGACGTCGCCGACCGCGAGTCGGTGGAGGCGATGGTCGGGCGGACCGTCGAGAAGTTCGGCCGGCTGGACGTGCTCGTCAACAACGCGGGGCTCGGGCTCTCCGGGCGGATCGCGGAACTGCGGCCGGAGGACCTGCGCTACGTCTTCGAGGTCAACACCGTCGGTCCCCTGAACTGCGTGCAGGCGGCGCTCCCGCGGATGGGGAGCGGGGGGCGCATCATCAACGTCTCTTCCGTGGTCGGCAAGCGCGCCATCCCGAAGGTCGGCGGGTACTGCTCCACGAAGTTCGCCCTGAACGCCCTCTCGGACTCCCTACGGGTCGAGGTCGCCGAGCGGGGTATCTCCGTGACGAGCGTCTACCCCGGCACTACCCGGACCTCCTTCAGGGACAACTCCCGCCGCACAAAGGACGAGAAGCGGGGCTGGCGACCCAAGGGCGTCACCCCCCAGAGGGTGGCGAAAAGCATAGCCGCCGCCGCCGAGAAGGGGCCGCGCGATGTCTACGTTACGCCTTCCGACAGGCTCTTTGTCGCCGGGGTCACACTTTTTCCCGGCCTCACGGACCGGGTCTTGCGGTCCTGGGCGAAGGGCTAGGCCCCCTTTGGGTTTCAGGGAGAGTGCGCTGACGCGGTTGCGGCGCTACCGCGGTGAGGCCGACCGCTCTCTCGGGCTCGTCAGGGAGGTGGAGGACGTCACGCGGCGGTTCTCGGGGCGGCTCTTCGGCGGGCTGGAGCACGCGGCGGCGCTCGGCCGCGAGGCGGGGTTCGAGATCGAAGCCTCCCACACCGGGGCGCTCTTCGTCCTCGGCGTCTCCGCCGCGCCCGGCGTGGAGGCCAGGGCCGAGTTCGGGCTCGTCGGGGGTGCGGCGGCAGAGGCCGACGAGGACCTCATGCACGAGGAGCTGAGCCGGTACAGCCTCGACCCTTCCGGCTACTCGGGCCGCCTCCTCGGCTGGTCTGGGGCCGTCGGAGAAGGGCCCTGCCAGACCTTCGCCGTGTACCGCGACGGGGTGTGGAAGACCAAGGGCGTGTTCGTCGCCAGGGCCCGCGGCAAGGTGGAGGATCCGGACGAGGTCATCAACGGGTTCTGTCTGAGGATCCTGGGCAGGCTCATAGACCTCGCGGCGACGACCGGGGGCGTGGGCCGGCGCTGGTCGGACGCCCGCGGGTACGACCTCGCCCGTTACCTCCAAGGGGATGACGCCCCGACGGAGAGACGCCTCCCCGGCTAACGTTTCCCCGCGTCCCTGGCGGAGCGGACCTCGTAGGTTGGCGTGGCCCCGCCCGGGACGGGGGCCAGCAGCCCGTGGCCGACCAGCTCGTCGATGGTCTTTGCGATGGCGCCATCGGGGTGGTCCTTCAGCGTGCCGCGCAGGTCCTTGCGGTTGATCTCGCCGGGCGCCAGAAACGAGCAGAGGCCCGCGTACAGGACGCGGGCCGAGGGGGAGATGGGGAGGGCCCAGACCTCCGGTTCGTACCAGAAGAGGCCGATGCCCGCCGCGTTCTCCGGCCTCCCACCCCTGGCGTCCCTGAGCCGGACGACCTCGGGGAGCCCCCGTCCCTCCACTACAGCACGGTGCGGACGGTCTCGCCGACGGTGGGCGTGTGGATCTTGTGGTCGGGGGCCAGCTGGAAGGCGAGGTCGCTTATGCGGCGGCGGGAGCCGTGGATCAGGATGATCTGGCGGGGAGAGAGCTTCTTGGTTATGCCGAGCAGCTCGTCCTGCGTGCAGTGGGCCGCGAAGCTTACCCGCTCGACCCGCCACCGCGCCTCCTCGCCGCTCTGCGCCCCGTAGGAGGCGGCGGCGTTGGACGGCAGGATCACGGCGTTCTTCGGGTCCCCCTCCAGCCTGCGGCGGTAGAAGGCGCTGGCGCCGCCCTGCATGGTCACCGGTGAGGCTATGACGGCGCAGGGGTTGGTGAGGATGCGCTCGCGGGCGTTGTCGTCGTTGGCGACGGCCCTGATGTTGTCGGAGAAAAAGATCTCGCGCGGGTCGCTGTGCTGCAAATACGGCTTCATGTACCCGAGCTGCTCGGCGTAGAGCCTCTCCGAGGTCGTAACCACCGATCCGTCCACGTAGATAAAGACGTCGCGGTCGAGGCCGTACTCGCGGCCGTAGTGCTTGAGGCCCAAGATGATCTCCTGCGCCTGGCCTAGAGCGTACGTCGGGATGAGCACGCTCCCGCCACGCTCCATGGTCGTCTCGTTGATGGTCTCGACCATGGTCCTTATGGAGTCGGAGAACGGCTGGGGCTTCTGGTCGGCGAGCGTCGCCTCCATGATGAGGAGGTCTATGTCCTTCACGTCGGGCAGCCGCGCTGAGGGAATGGAGAAGTGGTCCTCCATGCAGATGTCCCCCGTGTGGAAGACCGTCGCGGGCCCGCTCTGGAGCAGCACGCTCGCGGCGCCGAGGATGTGGCCGCTCTCGGTGAGCGTCACCGTGGCGTCCCCGATCTTCAGCGGCTTGCCGAACG
>JAUJMB010000086.1 GCA_030447045.1 Rubrobacteraceae bacterium
TCGTGGTGCGCACGGCCGGGCTGTACGGCACGGCGACCAGCCGCAAGGGCTGGACCTTTCCCGAGCTCATGCTCCAGAAGGCCAGAGACGAGGGCTCTGTGAGCGTGGTGACCGACCAGGTGTTGTCGCCGACGTTTACGGCGGACCTGGCGGGCAAGACCAGGGAGCTTGTCGAGCGGGACGCGAAGGGCGTGTTCCACCTGACCAACGAAGGCGAGTGCTCGTGGTTCGAGTTCGCCCGGGGGACCTTCGAGCTGGCGGGGGTGGAGGCGGAGATGGAGCCGATCCAGACGGGGCAGACCGGGCGGCGGGCCCGCAGGCCGTCCTACTCGGCCCTGGCCACCTCCCGCCTGGCCGAGGTGGGCCTGGGCCCCATGCGCCCCTGGGAGGAGGCCCTGGGCGATTACCTTCGGGCCAAGGGGTTGGGCTGACGGAGACGCTTCTCGCGATGGGGGGTCGAAGGTGAAGATACTCGGGGTAGAGCAACTAGAGATACCGGAGATAAAGGTCGTAAGGTTCGCCCGCTTCCGCGACGAGCGGGGCTACTTTACGGAGCACTTCAGGAAGAGCGATCTCCAGACGGACCCCCTCACCCCTTTCATGCGGGGGGTCGAGTTCGTCCAGACCAACGAGAGCTTCTCCAGGACCGGGACCGTGAGGGGCCTCCATTTCCAGTGGAACCCCTACATGGGCAAGCTCGTGAGGACCCTTCACGGGCACATGGTGGACCTGGTGCTCGACATACGAAGGGGATCACCCAACTTCGGCAGGGCCATCGCCCACGACATGCCCTCCAACGCGGACGAAGACTCCAACGAGTGGATCTGGGTCCCCCCGGGGTTCGCCCACGGGAACGTGTTCCTCGAGGATACCTCGATAGAGTACTTCTGCTCCGGCGAGTACAGCCCGGGGAACGAGGCCGGGATCTCCCCCCTCGCCGAGGACATCGACTGGTCCCTGTGCGACCCCGGCCTGAGGGAGACCTTCCACGAGATCGCGTCGGGTTCGTCCCTGATCACGGACAAAGACAGGAACGGTCTCTCCGTCTCCGCCTGGGAGGGCGACGAGAGGTCGGAGAACTTTATCTACTCCGAGGGAGCCTGAGCCGGGGGCTCACCACCCCCCGACGTAGAGCGGGGGCCCGAGGTTTCATCCACGGCCGAGACGCGTCCCCATCCGGTCCCGCGTCCTGCGCGCGATGCTCTTCGTCGCCTCGATCGCCGATCCCCTGAGCAGGGCGAGGATCTCGCCGCCCGAGACCCTTTTCTCGCCCTGTATCTGGCGCCGCTTCTTGAGCATGAGCGGCAGATGGAGCCGGGCCTCGGAGAGGCCCCGCAACTGCGCCCGCAACGAGCCGGTCGCGGCGGCGGCGAGCAGGCGCGCGGCCTGCTCGAGGACGAAGAACGGAAGCACGTGCGGTATCGCTGAGAGGGGGAGGTTCTTTACCAGCAGGCTCACGCTGTTGCGGGCGCCAAGCCGCGTCGCCGTCGCGCTCCTCTTGCCGCCCGTGGAGACGCTCCCGACGTGGTAGACGACAGAGCGCGGCACGTAGAGGCACCTGTGGCCGGCGAGCTGGGCCCTGAAGCTCACGTCCGCATCCTCACAGTAGGCGAAAAAGTCCTCGTCGAAGAGGCCTATGTCCTCGAAGAGCGAGCGCCGGTACAGGGCCGCCGCCGCGCAAGCCCCGAACACGAACCTCTCTCGCTCGAACTGCCCGCGGTCGACCTCCCCGTGCCCGAGCCGGTACGGGAGCCCGCTCCCCCTGAGCGCGTCCCCAGCCCCGTCGAGCACGCGTCGGTCTTCGAAGTCCACGAGCTTGCTCGCGAAGAGGCCGGCCTCGGGGCGGCGCTCCGCCGCCTCCACGAGCGTCTGCAGCCACCCCGGGTCCTGCTCCGTGTCGTTGTTCAGGAGCACGACGAGCTCGGCCTCGGAGGCAGATATCCCGGCGTTCACCGCCCCGGAGAAGCCCCGGTTCTCCGGCAGGGCGAGAGTCCGGACCTCGGGGAAGTTCTCCCTGACGGACGCGACAGAGCCGTCCGTGGAGGCGCTGTCCACCACGATCGTCTCGAAGTCCCGGAACGTCTGGCGGCGCAGGGACTCCAGGCACGGTCCGAGGAACTCCCTCGTGTTCCAGTTCGGGATGACCACCGCGACGCGGGGGGGCATGGCGCTCAGGCCGGCGGCCCGTTCTCCGCGGGCTCCAGGACCCGCACCTCCGTGGGCAGGTCCACGAGCCCCCGCACCGAACGGCCGTCCTCGGGCGGCAGTACCTCAAGGGTGGCGATCGCCTCGGCCCGGCTGAGGCAGGCGTGGGCGCCGGCGCGCGGCGCGTGGACGGACGCGTCCACGGCGTAGAAGCCGGGCCGCAGGGCAACCGCGAAGGCGAAGTCGACCGAGAGGCGATCCCCGCGCCCCCTCGGCCCGACCGGGGCCCCCTCGTCCGCCGTGCCCGTCGCGAACACCCCGAGGCCGTCCCCGTCGCGCAACGCGAGGCTCAGGACGCTCTCCTCTTCGTCCCTGTGGTACTGGAGTTGGACCCGCACGGTGACGCCGGCGCCCGAGGCGACCGCGCGGACCGGCTCCCCGTTCCAGTCCAGCAACTCCGCCCCGAGGACCGTAGCCTCGCCGGAGGGCGGTGGGACGGCGCCGTTCGGGCTGCCGTTTCGGGCGCCGTTGGCTCCGTTACGCGGGGCACGCCCGCGGGCGCCGTTGGCGCGGGGGCCGTCCCTGAAGGGGGTGTCCTCCTCGTCCTCGTGCTCTATGGAGTAGTCCAGTTGGCGCTCCTGATCGCTCCGGCCGTCTCTGGCCTTCTTGGCGTCCTGGGAGTCTTCCAGAAGGGCGCGGTACTGGTCCACGACCTCGGCCGGTTCGCCGGTGGTGATCAGGCGCCCCTTGTGGAGCAGGATGGCCTCCGTGCAGAACCTCTTCACCATCCCGATGCTGTGGGAGACGAAGAGGACCGTCGTGCCCGAGTCGCGCAGGTCGTACATGCGCTGGAGGGCCTTCTTCTTGAAGGCCGCATCACCCGCCGAGAGGGCCTCGTCGAGGACCAGGATGTCGGCCTCCACGTTCACGGCGACGGCGAAGCCCAGGCGCGACTTCATACCGCTGGAGTAGGTCTTGATGGGCTGGTCCATGAACGCGCCGATGTCGGCGAAGGCCTCGATGTCGTCCATCCGGGCCAGCATCTCGTCGCGGCTTATGCCCAGGATCAGGCCGTTCAGCATCACGTTGTCGCGCCCGGTGAACTCCGGGTTGAAGCCCGCACCCGTCGAGAAGATCGCCGCCAGGCGACCGTCCACCCTGACCTCGCCCGCGGTCGGGCGCGAGACGCCCGAGATCATCTTCAGCAGCGTGCTCTTGCCGGCCCCGTTGCGCCCCAGGATGCCAAGGGTGGAGCCGGCCTCGATCTCCAGGTCCACGTCCTCGACGGCCCAGAACTCGTGGGTGCTGCTCGCCTTGCCCGGCCTGAAGAGGTCCTTTATCCACGAGGAGCGGCTGGAGGAGATCCTGTACCGTTTTCCGACGCCTTTTAGCGATATGACGGGGGTCATAGCCTGTCCGCGAACCCCCCCTTGAGCCGGTTGAAAAGCGCGAACCCGGCGACGAAGAGCGCGACGGAGAACAGCGTGAAGTACAGCGTCGAGAGGCCGCCCGGCAGGTTGCCGAAGAGCACGGCCTCCCTGTAGGCGTTGACGAGATACGCCAGCGGGTTGTAGTCCACGACCCACCGGATCTCCTCGGGCAGCCGGTCCGGCGTCCAGATGATGGGCGTCAGGAAGAAGGTGCCCCGGATCACCGGCCGCATCACCTCGGTGAGGTCGGGCAGGTAGGTGCCGACCACCGCCATGAAGTACGACAGGCCCAGGATGAACACCACCTGAAGCACCACGATGAACGGCAGCGCCAGCGCCGTCCAGTGCAGGTCCCTCCCGAAGAGCACGACGACTATAAGCAGCGCCCCCACCCCGAAAAACTTGTCTATCATCGACGCGATGGTGTTCGTGAACGGCAGTATCTCCATCGGGAAGATGACCTTCTGCACCAGCCCGGCGCTGCTCCTGACGGCGTTCATCCCCTTGTTCATCGCCTCCGAGAAGGCCAGGAACGGCAGGAGGCCGCAGTACAGGTACAGCCCGAAGTTGAGGTTCGGATGATCGTCCACCAGCCTGATCTTTATCCCGACCGCGTCGGAGAAGATGAGCGCGAGAAAGAAGACCCAGACAAGCGGGCTGAGCAGTATCCACGAGAGCCCCAGGTAAGAGCGCTTGTAGCTGCGTGTCACCTGCCGCTGGATAAAGTACTTGACCAACCACCGCCTGCGCCAGAAAGTCGCGAGCCCGTCGAAGAACTCGCCCACGGTGCTCTTCTTAGCGCTGGAGATGTACGTTGCCAAAAGAATCCTCTGCCTAGCCGATGCCACCCGGTAGTTTAAGGCCTGAGGACGGGAAATCCAGCGAGACCGCCCGCCGGGCCGCCCGGCGCGCAACGCGCGGCCGCTCTTGGCCCATAGGTCGGGGTACGGTCGCCCGGCATGGGCATCATCGCCCCGGCGACCCGCACGGGACGACGCCAATACACGAGATCATGGGGACAGGTTTCGGAACCGTCCCTATGCCGAACGGCCGAAGAACCCCGGGCATCTTCTCCCGATGCTTACCCGGTATCCGCGAACGCAACTGTTCCCAAAGCCCACGAGCTTCGAGCCCGGAGCCACCGCGGAGCGGCGTGGTGGCTGGCTCACTTGAAGCGGCGGATCAGCCTCAGGTACTTATCGTACGGGAAATACTGGCCCGGGCAGTAGTGGTCGGTGCCCGGCACCCTGTTGTGCTCGATGATGTGCTGCCGGTCTACCCTTATCTTGTGCCTCCTGCAGCAGTAGGCCGCCAGCTTGGCTGATGCCCGTATCTTGGCGTCTGTCCAGGTCTTGCTATTATCGGCGTAGCCGCCGTGCTCGATGCCGATGGAGTGCTTGTTGTACTCCCAGTTGCCCGCGTGCCAGGCGACGTCTTCGTGCCGGACGCACTGGACCACCGCGCCCCTGTCGCCCACCACGTAGTGGGCGGAGACGTTGGAATCGGAGTTCTGGAACCAGCTCACGGTGCCCGCCACGGTGCCCTGGGCGACGTGGACGACGAGCCTGTCTATGTTGACGTCTCGTTCGCGGTTGAAGCCTCCGCTATAGTTGCCGCTGTAAGCGGGATGCCAGGTGGCCCCGCTGTAGTCCATGGAAGACCGGGCCGTGACCACGGTCGGGACTTCCACGTCCTGGGGCGCCAGCTTCAGGCTCTCACCGGTCGAGATGGTCGACGAGGCTCCGCTTTCTAGCGTTCGGAAGACCTCCTGGGCGTACAACCCAGTGCCGCCGTACTCGGCCACCGGCTCGTACCAGCCGTCGAGCCCCGACGGCTTCGTATCGCCCGCCATCGCCGAGAGGACCGCGGCCCCACCGCGGACGTTGGCCGCCCGCTCGCTCTTGAGTGCCTGTTCGGAGAGACCGGTCAGGCCCGCGGCCCGGCCCAGGGTGTCCCTGGAAGGGTTCTGGTAGAGCTGCATGATGCCGTAGGCGCCGCGACCGTGCAGGTCGCCGGGTTCGTAGTCGCTGGCGCTCGGCGGGGGCATCTCCCAGAGCGTGTTCGTGTAGCCCATCGCCAGCAGCAACTCCCGCGGGACACCGTACTCCGCGGCCGCGGCCCGGAACTCTTCGGCCAGGGAAGAGCCTGATTGGGCCAGCACCCTTCCGCCTGCCGTGCCAAGAAGGACCGCCCCCGCGACGCCAACGCCGCCAAGCCTCAGAAAGTTGCGACGGTCCATCTTCGGGGACGGACCAGCCCTACACCCTTCGCACATCGCTTCCCCCTCCGGAAGAACTCGTTTCGACTCGTATATTATCGACCATAAGAGCCGCGACTTATAGGCCACCCGGACAGAAAAAAGGAAAACGCACGGATCCATACCCGGGGCGTTCCGCGCCCGCGGAGTTCGGCACTACTCAAAGGGGGGATGATGTGCGACCATCTCCAGGACATGGCGAGAGACGGGAGAACCTTCCAGATTTGGGGTCGGGTGCCACAGGTGTTTGAGACCGTAGCGGATGGGGCGCGGGGGCTCTGGCGGAGGGCCAGGCTGACGGCCAAGCGCAGCCGGGTCCTCACGGACGCGTACCGTCGCGGGGGGGCCTTCTACCACCGGCTGCGCGTGAGGGGCGTGGTGGACCGGCGGGGGGCCGGCGGCGTGAACCCGGCGAACGTGGTCTGGATCTTCGGCTCGGGGCGCTCGGGCAGCACCTGGCTGCGGCAGATGATGGGGGAGATGCCGGGCCACAGGGTCTGGGAGGAGCCGATGGTCGGCGCGCTCTTCGGGGAGTTCTACGCCAGGGCGCCCGAGGAGAACCTCCGTTCCAAGGACCACGTGATGGGGGAGCCGATCCGGCGCGGCTGGATCCAATCCATAAGAAACTTCGTGCTCGACGGCGCCCGCTACTCGAACCCCGACCTGAAGACTGGCGAGTACCTCGTCGTGAAAGAGCCGAACGGCTCGGTCGGGGCACCGCTCCTGATGGAGGCGCTCCCGGAGAGCCGGCTGATACTGCTGATCCGGGACCCCAGGGACGTGATCTCCTCGATGCTGGACGCCGCCGGCGAGGGCGGCTGGCACCGCGAGCGCTTCAGCCGGGGCGCGGTCGACCGCAAGGCCCTCGCGGACCGCAAGCCTGAGGCCTACGCCCGCATGAGGACCCGCGCCTACATGCG
>JAUJMB010000013.1 GCA_030447045.1 Rubrobacteraceae bacterium
TGAGGGCTACGGACTTCTGCTGAACGCCTACTCCGACGCCCCCGCCTGCGTCCTAAGCGGCGGGCGGACCCTGCACGGCCGCCGGGTCGTGATGGAGAGCCTGGATAGCGACCTCGAAGCCGGGGTGAAGCTGCACCCCACGAACGTGCTGGCGAGCAAGGACATAATCGTCTTCGAGGCCGATTTCGAGAACCCCCGCGACGATCCCTTCCACTGCCCGCCCGCCACTACACAGGTCCACTTCCAGCGCGACGGCCTGACGCACCGGGTGCACCTCTACTTCGCGCCGCGCCCGGGGCAGGAGGGAGGCTGAGAGAACAGCGCTAGACCACGGTTTACGCGAAAGGCATCCAACGCGGGACGTCGGGTCCCGCCGACCACAGAGGAGAGAGCAGATGCGCGCAAAGAGCGAAGAGATACCGGTGGCGTTCGAGGAGGGTGGCGTCGTCAGCCGTCAGGAGCAATGGGGGGAGATGCAGGTCGCCAGGGAGACCGCTCCCGCCGGCATGGACACCAGGCCGCTCTTCAAGGGCCTGCCCGGAGACTCCTGCCAGTGCCCGCACTGGGGGTACATGATCAAGGGCAGGGCACGGATCATCTACTCGGACCGGGAGGAGATCCTGAACGCGGGCGACGCCTACTACCTGGAGCCTGGGCACAACCTCGTGGTCGAGGAGGACGGCGAGGTCGTCGAGTTCAGCCCAGCGGGCGAGTACGGGAGAACGATGCGGGCGGTGGCCGAGAACATGCAGGCAGCCCGGTAAGGCCCGTCCGGGTGTCCGACCCGTTCCCTAACGAGGAGCGGAGCTGCCCCTAGGAGCTTCCCGTCCCCGGCCGTGGAGGCCGATCCCACAAAACACACCCCCGTAATCGTGCATAGTTGTTGCCCCTCGGGCCGTGTGGGCCTCACACGGCCCGAAGGGCAGGAGTCGGCCACGGACCGCCAGACCGAACGGAGAACGTTCTACCCTCGTTGGCGAGCCGGCCCTGGCTCGCCCCAGGGTCTCGAACGGAACCGTCCTAACCCATAAGCAGGTAGAGCAACGCCTTCTGCGCGTGCAGCCGGTTCTCGGCCTGGTCGAACACGCGGCTTTGCGGCCCGTCGATGACCCCGGCCGTCACCTCCTCGCCCCGGTGGGCCGGCAGACAATGGAGAAAGATGGCGTCTTCGGCGGCGAGGCCCATTAGCTCCTCGTCGACCTGGAAGGGCGCGAACCTGTCCTTGCGCTCGGCTGCCTCGGCCTCCTGGCCCATGCTGGCCCACACGTCGGTGTAGAGGACCCGAGCGCCGCTCACGGCCTCGCGGGGGTCTTCGGTCAGGACGGGCGCGGCGCCGAGCTTCCGGGCCGTCTCGATGATCCCCGGGTCCGGGCCGTGGCCCTCGGGGTAGGCGATCGTCAGATCCGCGCCGGCGAGGGCGCAGGCTATGGCGAGGGAGTGGGCCACGTTGTTGCCGTCGCCCACGTAGGCGATTTTCATGCCCTCCAGCGTTTTGAACTCTTCGCGCACCGTAAGCAGGTCTGCCAGGGCCTGGCAGGGGTGGTGGGTGTCGGAGAGGCCGTTTACGACGGGGACGTCTGCGGCGGCGGCGAGCTCTTCGAGCTCCTCGTGGTCGAAGGTGCGGACCATGATGGCGTCTATGTAGCGGGCGAGGACGCGGCCGGTGTCCGACGGCGTCTCGCGCTTGCCCATCTGTATCTCCTGGGGGGAGAGGGAGAGGGCGTGGCCGCCCAGCTGGTACATGCCGACCTCGAACGAGACGCGGGTGCGGTTGGAAGGCTTCTGGAAGACCATCGCGAGCGTCCTGCCGCGCAGGGGACGGTAGGGGATGCGGCTCTTCTGCATGGCTTTTATCTTGACGGCCTCGTCCAGGATCAGGGCGACCTCATCTGCGGAGAACTCCGCCAACGTCAGACAGTCGCGCCCGGAGAGGGAGGACGGCTTCGGCGGGACGTCGTCTATCTGCGGGATCACGGCCGCAACGACCTACGCCACCGCGGCTTCGGGTACAACCACGCTCATCGCCGCCCGCACGCCGCCTCGAAAGGTGTCGAGCGCAGCCCGAACCTCCGTCCTCGTCACGGTGAGCGGCGGCGCCAGCCGGATGGTCGTGCCCCCCACCAAATTCACCAGCAGGCCCTCATCCAGGCAGTGCTCGAAGACCGACCGCGCCAGCTCCGGGTCCTTCAGGTCAAACCCGACCAGCAACCCCTCCCCACGAACCTCGGCGCCCGGCACCTGCTCCGCTAACACCTCGAGCGCGTTCTTCAGCACCCTGCCCTTGAACCGGACCTCTTCCAGAAACCCCTCGTCGTCCACGACCCCGAGCACGGCCTTTACCGCCGCCATCGCCAGCGGGTTGCCCCCGAAGGTCGAGCCGTGGTTGCCAGGACCTAGCGCCGCGAATGGCTCCTTGGCCAAGACCGCCCCGACGGGGAAACCGCCCCCGAGCCCCTTCGCGCTCGCCAGAACGTCCGGAACTACGCCCATTCCCTGGTACGCGTACAGGTGTCCGGTACGTCCCGCGCCCGTCTGGACCTCGTCGAAGACGAGGACCGCGCCCAGCTCGTCGCAGAGGTCGCGCAGGCCTTGCAGGAAGCCCTCGGGGGGGACGTTCACGCCGCCCTCGCCCTGGATGGGCTCGACGAGGATGGCGGCCGTCTGGGGGCCGGACATCTCCCTGGCGGCTTCGAGGTCGCCGTACGGGGCGTGGACCATGCCCGGGAGCATGGGGCCGAAGCCTGCCTGGAGGGCTGGCTGGGCGGTGGCGGAGAGGCCGCCGTAGGTACGGCCGTGGAAGGACTTCGTGAAGGTCAGGACCTCGTGCTTGTGGGGGCCGTGGTTGTCGTGGGCGTGTTTGCGGGCGAGCTTGATGGCGGCCTCGACGCTCTCGGTGCCGGAGTTGCAGAAAAAGACCCTGTCGAAGTCCGTGGCGTCGGTGAGTTGTGCTGCGGCCTCGGCCTGGATCGGGATCTCGTACAGGTTCGAGCAGTGGATGAGTTTTTCGGCCTGCTCCTTTATGGCCCCCACGAGCGCCGGGTGGCCGTGCCCGAGGGAGTTCGTCGCGATCCCGCCTATAAAGTCCAGGTAGCGGTTGCCCTCGTCGTCGAAGAGCCAGCTCCCCCGCCCGCTCGTCGGTGCTATGCCAAGCCGTTTGTAGGTCTCCATTACCGCGTGCATGCCGGCCCTCCTTCGAATATGAGAGTTCCGACGCCCTCGCCGCCAAGTGCCCCGGCCAGAACGCCCTTCTTGTTGCCGTTGAGTACCCTTGCTTTCACCCCGCCGCGCGCCGCCTCCGTCGCCGCGCGCAGCTTGGGGACCATCCCCCCGGCGGCGAGCCCGCTCCGGACGAAGTCCTCCGACTCTTCCGGATCGAGGGAGGCGACCGCCTCGCCGTCCCTGAGCAGGCCGTCCACGTCGGTCAGCAGGAAGAGGTGCGCCGCCCCCAGGCCGACGGCCAGGGCCGCGGCAGCAGAATCGGCGTTCACGTTGTACGCCCCCTCGGGACCCACCCCCAAGGGCGCCACGACCGGCACGAAACCGCCGCCCCAGAGCGTCCGGATCAGGCCGGGCTCGACGGAGACGACCTCCCCGACCCGGCCGAGGTGCTCCACGGGCTCGACGAGAAGCGTCGGACCGTCGGTGCCCGAGATGCCGGCCGCGGGCACCCCGAGCGCGTTCAGCTCGCGCACGAGGCCCTTGTTGACGCCCCCTGCAAAGACCATCTCGGCGACCTCGAGCGTCGCCCCGTCGGTGACGCGCAGGCCCTCGTGGAAGGCACTCTCGATGCCCAAGGAGTCGAGCATGCGGGTGAGCTGCGGACCGCCGCCGTGGACGAGGACCACGGGGGTGCCGTCGGCCAGGATGGCCGGCAGGTCCTCCAGGGCGCCGCCCCGCAGGGCGCCGCCGCCGACCTTCACGACTATCGGGGGCTTCTCGCTCACGTGCGGTAGCTCCCGTTGATCCTGACGTACTCGTAGCTCAGGTCGCAGCCCCAGGCGGTCGCCGACGCCTCGCCCGCGCCCAGCCTGGCCGTGATCCTGACCTCGCCCGTCGCGAGCGCCGCGTTCGCCTCGGCGGTCTCGTGCGGTACGGGCGCCCCCTCGAAGACCTTTACCGGCCCGAACCACAGCTCCAGGCCGTCGGGGTCGAAGGAGACGCCGGCGTAGCCCATCGCCGTGAGCACCCGGCCCCAGTTTGCGTCCTCGCCAAAGACCGCGGCCTTGACCAGGCTGCTGCCGACGACGCTCTTCGCGAGAGCCGCCGCGACCTCTTCGTTCTCGGCGCCCTCGACCACGACCTCCACGAGCCGCGTCGCCCCCTCGCCGTCGCGCGCTATCTCCTTGGCCAGCGTCCGCGCCACGGCCTCGACCGCCCCGGCGAAGGCGGGGTAGTCCGTGGATCCTGCCGTGAGCGGCTCGTTGCCGGCGGCGCCGTTGGCGAGGAGGAGGGCCATGTCGCTCGGGGAGGTGTCGCCGTCCACGGTCACGCGGTTGAAAGACCGGTCCGTGGCGAGGCCCAGGGTCTCCTGCAGGCAGCCGGGCTCGACGGCGGCGTCGGTGGTGAGGAAGGCGAGCATGGTGCCCATGTTCGGGTGGATCATGCCGCTCCCCTTGGCCGTCCCCCCGACGGTAACGGTCTTCCCCCCGACCTCGACCTGGACCGCCGCCTCCTTGGTCCGGGTGTCGGTCGTCAGGATGGCCTCCGCGAAGGGAGCCCCGTCCTCGGAGAGCTCTGTTGAGGCCTCGCGGATGCCAGAGAGCACCCTATCCATCGGGAGGTGCTCCCCGATCACGCCGGTGGAGGCAACCGCCACCCGCCCGGCCTCGACCCCAAGCGCCTCGCCCGCCGCCCGCTGCATCGCGTAGGCGTCCTCCACACCCCGCGCCCCGGTCGCCGCGTTGGCGTTGCCGCTGTTGACCACGACCGCCCGCAGCCCACCGGCCTCGACCGCCTCCCGCGTCACGCCGAGCGGCGCCCCCTTGAACGCGTTGCGCGTAAAGACCGCCGCAGCGTCGCACGAACGCCCACAGACCAGCAGCCCCAGGTCCAGCACCCCCGACCCCCTGACCCCGCAAGCGACCCCACCGGACCGGAAGCCGGCCGGGGCCGTCGCCCCGCCGGGGAGAGTCTTTATGCCGATTGTTGAATTTTTATTCATAAGCGGGTCGTATTGTCGCACCCGTGCGTGGGGACGTCAACGGAAATATCCAGAAACTTGAATAAATATCCGTGCGATGCTCTAATACCGCCATGAGCTTGAAGGTCGCGGTTTACGGTGGAAGCGGGTACGCGGGGGCCGAGCTGGTGCGGCTTCTGGGCGGGCATCCGAAGGTGGGTGGCCTAGAGGTGGCTTCGCGGGGGTACGCGGGGCGTGCTATCGGGGAGGTCTTTCCGCAGATCGCGGCCGGGGGATCTTTCGTGGGGCCGGACGAGATAGACGCGTCGGGGCTCGACGTTGCCTTTGTGGCCTACGGGCACGGGGAGAGTGCCGAGACCGTGGCGGCGTTGCTGGATGGCGGGGTCGGGCTCGTGGTGGACCTCTCGGCGGACTTCAGGTTGTCCGAGGTGGGGGTATACGAGGAGTGGTATGGGGGGCACCCGGCGCCGGGGTTGCTGGGGGAGGCGCACTACGGGCTGCCCGAGGTCTTCGGGGCGGCTGAGGGGCGGCTCGTCGCCAACCCGGGTTGCTACCCCACGGCGGCCGTGCTCGCGCTCGCGCCGGTGGTCAGGAGGGTGGGGGGCGGTATCGGGTCCATCGTCGTCAACGCATTGTCGGGGGTGAGCGGGGCGGGGGCGCGGCCGAGCGTCAAGACGCACTTCGTGAGCGTCAACGAGAGCGCGTACGCCTACGGGGCGCCGCTGCACCGGCACACGCCGGAGATCGAGGCGATGCTGGGCAGGGTGGGGCCAAGCCCGGCGGTAACGTTCGTGCCGCACCTCATCCCCATAAGCCGCGGCGAGCTCGAGACGATCGTGGTCGACCTCGAGGACGTGCCGGAGGCCGAAGAGGTGCTCGGCTGGTACGCGGAGGACTACGAAGGATGGGCTTTCGTGGAGGCGAGGGGGGAGTACCCGCACGTCTCGCACGTGGCGAACACGAACAGGTGCCGGCTCTCCGCGGCGGTGGACAGGCGGGCGGGCAAGCTGCTGCTCTTCTCTGCGGTGGACAATTTGCTCAAGGGGGCGTCGGGGGCGGCGGTCCAGAACATGAACCTGGCGCTCGGCTACGCCGAAGACCTAGGGCTCGAGCACCTCAAGTAGGACCCTCAGAGTAGGAGGAAGCGTATGGGCGCGACGCGCGCACCGGTGGACAAGACGACGAGGCAGGATCTGATCCTGAGGCTCATCTCCGAGCGGGAGCTCGGCACGCAGCAGGGGGTCGTGCAGGCTTTGGGTGACGAGGGGGTCGAGGTCGCCCAGGCCACGGTGAGCCGGGACCTCGCGGAGCTCGGGGTGCTCAAGGTCGGCAACCGCTACCTGGCCCTCCCGCACGACCCGGGCTCGGCCGGCATAGAGGTGCTGCCGAGCTTCGTGCTGGGCATCGTCCCGGCCGGCAACCAGGTGGTCATCCATACCCGCGACGGCACGGCCGGCGCCGTCTCCAGCGTCCTGGACCGGGTGAGGGGGCTCAAGGTGCTTGGGACCATCGCCGGCCAGGACACGGTGCTGGCTATCTCCGCGAACGACGAAGCGGCCGAGGAGGTCGCCGGCCTTATCGCCGACGTCTGCCGCGCCAAGACCCGCCCGGCCGGAAACGTCGAGTAGCCCGGGACCCGTGAAGATCCACTTCGTCAGGCACGCCACGTTTGCGCTGGAGGTGGGCGCCCTGCGGGTGCTCGTCGACCCGATGCTAGGCGAGGCCGGGACCGCGCCCGCCGTGCCGAACACCCCCAACGGGCGGCCGAACCCCCTCGTAGGCCTGCCGTTCGGGGACGAGGCCCTCTTAGATCTCATCGAGAACACCGACGCTATCCTCGTAACGCATACCCACAACGACCACTGGGACGGGCGGGCTCGGGAGCTCATCCCTAAAGACCGGCTCGTCCTGTGCCAGCCCGAGGACGAGGCGAAGATCTCCGGCGCCGGATTCACGAACGTCTCCGCGGTGGACCCGGGCCTCGCCTGGAAGGGCCTGAGCTTCGTCCGCACCAGAGGGCGGCACGGGACGGGGGAGATCGGGAAGCAGATGGGCACCGTCTCGGGCTTCGTGGTCCGATCGGAGGACTCCCCCAGCCTCTACGTCGCGGGGGACACGATATGGTGCGACGAGGTCGAGGAGGCGCTGCTCGCCCACCGCCCCGACGTGATCGTCGTGAACGCCGGGGCCGCGCAATTCCTGGAAGGCGACCCCATCACCATGACGGCCGAAGACGTCGCCCGCGTCTGCCACGTGGCGCCCGAGGCGCGCGTGATCGCGGTCCACATGGAGGCCATAAACCACTGCCTTCTCACCCGGGCCGACCTGGCCGAAGCCCTCGAGGACCAGGGACTCTCCGATAGAGTCGAGATCCCGGCCGACGGCGAGACCCTCGAAACGCCGGCGTGAACGCCAAACCCCAGAACTTGCGCCTCTCCCTTCTCACCGGGCATATGTCCGTTTGTCGCCTGGATCCAACGACAAAGGTTCCGGATTGGGCTATATCAGGCGGTTTTTTCTCCGTCACGCGCACGTACGACGAGCTCTCGGTGGTGTGCCCGGATGAGTTGGTCCCCGAGGACGTACGATCCGAAGGGGGCTGGCGGGCCCTGAAGCTGGAGGGGCCCTTCGAGTTCTCGGAGGTCGGCGTGCTCGCCTCCGTGGCCGCGCCGCTGGCGGAGGCTGAGGTGGGCATCTTCGCCGTGTCCACTTTCGACACGGACTACGTCCTGGTACAAGAAGAACAACTGCGGTCCGCCGTGGCAGCGTTGCGAGGGCGGGGTCACGAGGTCCTACCAGACGTCACATCTCTCAAGGAGGAAACATGCTAGAAGGCAAGAAGGTCGTGCTCGCATACTCTGGTGGGTTGGACACCTCGGTGTGCGTAAAGTGGCTGGAGCAGCAGGGCGCTATCCCCTACGCGCTCTACCTCGACCTCGGGCAGGGAGAGCCGGCCGACGACGTGCGGGACAAGGCGCTCCGGATAGGCGCCGCCGACGCCTTCGTGCGCGACGCGAGGGCCGAGTTCGTCGAGGAGTACGTCGCCCCGGCCATAAAGGCCAACGCCCTCTACGGCGGCAAGTACCCTCTCTTTACCGCGCTCGGGCGCCCGCTCATAGCCAAGAAGCTCGTCGAGGCCGCCCGGGAGGTGGGCGCGACGCACATCGCCCACGGGTCTACGGGCAAGGGCAACGACCAGGTCCGCTTCGACGTCACGACGGCCTCCGTCGCCCCCGACCTGACCGTCGTCGCCCCGGTCCGGGACTGGAACATGAGCCGCCCGGAGGAGATGGCCTACGCCGAGGAGCACGGCATCCCCGTCCCGACCACCAGGGAGTCCCCCTACAGCGTGGACCAGAACCTCTGGGGTCGCTCCATCGAGGCCGGTCCGCTCGAAGACCCCGACCACGAGCCGACCCCTGACGTCTTCGAGCTCACCGCGGAGCCCGAGGACGCTCCCGACGAGCCGCGCTACGTCGAGCTCGCGTTCGAGGAGGGCCTGCCCACGAGCCTCGACGGCGAAGAGATGCCCCTCGTCGACCTGATACCGGCCCTCAACGCCATCGTGGGCGCGCACGGCGTCGGCCGCATCGACATGGTCGAGGACCGCCTCGTGGGCATAAAGAGCCGTGAGATCTACGAGGCCCCCGCCGCCCTCGCCATCGTCCAGGCCCACCAGGAACTCGAGACCCTCACCCTCACGAAGGACGTCCTCCGCTTTAAAGCGACCATCGAACAACGCTACGCCGAACTTACCTACGACGGCCTCTGGTTCACCCCCCTCAAATCCGCCCTCGACGCCTTCGTATCGGAGACCCAGAAGACCGTCACCGGCACCGTCCGCCTCAAGCTCTACAAGGGAAGCAGCACCGTCGTCGGCCGCACGGCCCCCAACGCCCTCTACAGCAAGGACCTCGCGACCTACGACCCCAACAGCACCTTCGACGAGGCCGCCGCCGCCGGCTTTATAGCCCTCTGGGGCCTCCCCGCCCGCCAGTGGGCCGGTGTCAACGGCGGCGCGGAGCAGAGCTCCGTTCCTACGGAACGTTGAACCAATGGTAAAGGGAACTCTAGAAGAAAAGCGGTATTTGCAGGGGATTTTTTGGGGCATCAGGGTAGTTATGCGCGATGCACGAGCCTGTACTTCGTTTAGAGGTATAGGTTAACTGTAAGGTATAACGTTATGTCACATCGTGTCAACTCACTTTGTGGGGCCAGACGTCTAGGTGGTTGATTATTGGCGTTGGGGATGCGTTCCTCGTCGTGTTATTTGCTCGGTTTGCTGCGGAGATCCGACCGGAGCGGTGCAGAGATCCAGAACAAGCGTCTCGGCCCCGGTCCGGGTCCGACACACGTCTTGTATCTGTTGAGGTCGACGGTGGCATCGGTGCCGCCCCCCGCACCGCCAGGACCATCAACCCGCAAAGTTGGTGGAGAACTCAGCCTCCTCGACCGCGTTCTTCTCGTCCTCAGGAACGAAGCCGTACCAGAGAGGGCGTACCTCCCTATCAACTCTTGACACGGCGCGCGCAAGCGGTATAGGATCACATCAACAAATATTGATGTGAGAGGAGAAGCGTGGCAGAGGACTTGCGGGATCGCGTGAGGGAGAAGTACGCGGAGCTCGCCACCGCCGCGGGCGACGGAGGCTCTTGTTGCGGGTCTTCTTGCGGGTGTGGTTCGGGTGTGGACACGGCTACCCGGGTCTCGGACCTTTCGGGGAAGAGCTACTCGGAGGCGGAGAAGGCCGAGCTGCCGGTGCTGGCCGCCGAGGCGTCGCTCGGCTGCGGCAACCCGGTGGCGCTGGCCGACCTCTCGCCCGGGGAGGTGGTGCTGGACCTCGGGAGCGGGGGTGGCATCGACGTGCTGCTCTCCGCGCGCCGGGTCACTCCCGGCGGGAAGGCCTACGGCCTCGACATGACCGACGAGATGCTCGAGCTGGCGCGCAAGAACCGGGGGGAGGCCGGGGTCGAGAACGCGGAGTTTTTGAAGGGGGAGATCGAAGCCGTTCCGCTGCCAGACGCGCACGTGGACGTCGTCATAAGCAACTGCGTCGTCAACCTCTCCACGGACAAGCCCCGCGTCATCTCCGAGGCGTTCCGGGTGCTGAAGCCGGGGGGACGCTTCGCCGTCTCGGACGTGGTCTTTCTGGGCAGCAAGGATGAACTTCCCGAGGAGGTGCTCCAGACGGTCGGCCTCTGGACCGGGTGCGTGGTCGGGGCGCTGGAGAAGGAGGAGTACGAGGGGCTGCTCGCGGGGGCTGGCTTCGAGGACGTCTCCGTCGAGGTGACCAACGTCTACGAGCCCGAGACGGTCGAGGGCCTGGACACCGAGGAGAAGCGCGACGCGCTCAGGAGGGTCCCGGCCGCCAGCGCCTTTGTCCGCGCCCGCAAGCCGGAAGCGGGGTAGGGACGGTGAAGGGACAGAGTATAGGCGTGCTCGCGGAGAACGGGCGCGTGTCGGGAGACGTTTACGACGAGGCGCGGGTGGGGCGGCTCGTCGCGCTCGGGGGTGCACTCTCGGACCCGATACGGATCAGGATGCTCGGGATGATGGCCGGGGGCAGGGGTTGCTGCAGCCTGCCCGACTGCGGCGTGCCGGCCGAGGACCAGGACGCCGGCATCTGCGTCTGCGAGTTCGAGGCGTTTTTCGGGATGGGCCAGTCGAAGGTCTCCTACCACATAAAGAAGCTCAGGGAGGCAGGCCTCGTGCGTGAGGCGAAGCGGGGCCGGTGGAGCTTCTACTCGTTGGACCGGGAGAACGCCCACAACCTCCTCGCCGACACCGCCGGCCACCTGGGGATGGGCGCGGGGACCAGAGATGGCTGATGCCCGGGGAAGATCCCGGGTGCTCTTTCTCTGCACCCACAACTCCGCCCGATCCCAGATGGCCGAAGGGCTGCTTGGGCACCTGGCTGGGGACCGTTTCGAGCCCTTCAGCGCCGGGACGGAGGCGACCCACGTGCGGCCCGAGGCGATAGAGGTGATGCGGGAGTTCGGGGTGGACATCTCCGGCCAGCGGTCCGAGACCCTCGACCGCTACCTCGGCGAGCCCTTCGACTACGTGGTAACGGTCTGCGACGACGCCAACGAGGCCTGCCCGGTCTTCCCGGTCGCGAAGAGGCGGTTGCACTGGTCTCTGCCCGATCCTTCGGCGGTTACCGGCGAAGGGCGCATGGGGACGTTCCGAGCCGTGCGGGACAGGGTACGGGCGCTCATCGAGTCTGAGCTGTTAGAGACCAAGGCAGAATCTCCGTGAGAGAGCAGAGGTTGCTGTTCCTTTGCACACAGAACTCCGCGAGGAGCCAGATGGCCGAAGGGTTCTTGCGCCACCTCGCGGGCGACCGCTTCGAGGTCATGAGCGCAGTCCTGGAGCCGACCGACGAGGTCTATCCCTGCGCGGACGAGGCGATGGCGGAGGTCGGGGTAGACATCTCGGGCCAATGCCCGAAGCGCCTCGGCGTGTACCTCGGCAGGGAGCTCTTCAACTACCTCGTCATAGTGTGCGCCCGCACCGAGGAGCGGTGCCCCAAGACCTTCCCAGGCGTGGGGATGCGGTTCTCCTGGATCTTCGACGATCCCCGCTCCGACGAGGGCCTCCCCTACGACTCCATGCTGGAGCGGTTCCGCCAGGTGCGGGACGATATAGAGATCAGGATAGAGGACTGGCTGGAGAACCCGGAGGCGGAGCTGCAGCGGCACAGGGAGAGCCGCGAACGGGAACGCCGCGAACGCCTGGCCGGGGGGCGTTCGTCTTCCCATAGCGCCGGCTGATCGGGCACACCGCGGCCGGATTCGGCCCCACCTCCACGGCGTAAGACACCCCGATCCCGCAGAACACCCTGCTATTATCGGCCCCGTGCCGCAGAGACCGAGAACCGCCCCCGAAGAGACCGACCGCGCCATGATGCGCCGCGCCCTGCTCGCCGCCGAGAGGGCGGCCGGCAGGGGGGAGGTCCCCGTCGGGGCCGTGGTCGCCAGGGGAGAAGAGGTCTTGGCCGTCGCCGCCAACGAACGTGAGGCCACCGGCGACCCCACGGCCCACGCCGAGCTCCTCGCCATCCGCGAGGCCGCGAACGCTTTAGGCGGCTGGCGCCTCTCCGGCTGCACCCTCTACGCCACCCTCGAACCCTGCCCGATGTGCGCCGGCGCCGCCCACGCCGCCCGCCTCGACCGCCTCGTCTACGCCGCCCCAGATCCCAAGGCCGGCTACGCGGGCACCCTGCACGACGTTACCCGGGATCCCCGCCTCAACCACACCCTCGCCGTGCAGAGCGGCCTCCTCGAAAGGGAGGCCGCCGACCTGCTCCGCTCCTTCTTTAAAGATCGCCGCAAACGACCCGCGAAACCCCAGGAACCCCCGTATATCCCTGGCTGATGCCACACTAGATACTATACCTGAAGTGCACGTATAGTCTTTTTAGAGTAGTAATCATAGGCTCAAGCGATAGTACAGGCCGACGACTCCACCTGAACGTCAAGGTGCGTGATTTGCGGGATATTCGCCTTTTTCGTCCCGGAGTGAAAAAATCTTTGAAAAATCTTGTAGCCCGGTTGCGCCTTGTCGATTCCGCTTAACAAAAGGCACTCGGGCGTTTACGGTTGAGTTAACCTCAAGTTAAGGTGTATTTAGGGCCTGTTGCGTTTGGAAAATGTGGTGTGCTAGGTTTTCGCGGTACCAGATATGGTGTTGGAGCGACGGGGGTCGTGAGAATGCAGTGTCCGTACTGTGATTTCGAGGATACAAAGGTCATAGATTCGCGGCTCTCGGAGACGAAGGACGCGGTTCGCCGGCGTCGGGAGTGCCTCTCGTGCGAGAAGAGGTTCACCACGTACGAGCGTCGCGAGCCCTTGCGGCTCATGGTCATAAAGAGGGACGGGGCCAAGGAGCCGTTCGACCGGGAGAAGTTGCGGAGCGGGCTCGCCAAGGCTTGCGCCAAGCAGCAGGTCACCGACGAGCAGGTCGAGTTGATAGTGGACGAGATCGAGGCCGAGCTCCGCGAGCGGCGGAGGCACGAGGTGACGTCGCGGCGCCTGGGGGACATGGTGCTCGTAAGGCTCAGGCGGATGGACATGGTGGCCTACCTGCGCTTCGCTTCGGTCTACCGGCAGTACACCGACGTTGACCAGTTCCGCACGGAGCTCGTGCGGCTGGCCGGATCGGGGATCGGCAACGGCAGATAACGGGTAGGTAGCAGGGCCCCCGGCGGGTCACTTGGGGATGGTCCGCCGGTGGAATACGTCGATGGAAAGAGAAGAGCAAGCGGTAGAATTGGGAGGATGGATATGGAGGTAGACCGTAACAGGTTGGCGGCAGGCATAGAACTCTCGGAGAACGCGGTCGCGGTTCTCAAGAAGCGCTATCTCAAAAAGGACGAGCGCGGAGAGGCGATCGAGGAGCCCATCGACATGTTCCTGCGCGTGGCGGGGAACATCGCCGAGGGCGAGTTCCGCTTCAAGGAGGGCGAGGAGGCTAAAGCGCTCTACGAGGAGTCGAGGGAGCGCTTTCTCCAGATCATGCTCTCCAGGAAGTTCATGCCGAACTCGCCGACCCTCATGAACGCCGGCCGCGAGCTGCAGCAGCTCTCGGCCTGCTTCGTGTTGCCGGTCGAGGACTCCATAGACGGCATCTACGACACCCTCAAGCACCAGGCCATCATCCACAAGTCCGGCGGGGGGACCGGCTTCGGCTTCAGCAGGCTGCGTCCCAAGAACGACATCGTCCAGAGCACGATGGGCGTTTCCTCCGGTCCGGTCTCGTTTATGGCTATATACGACGCCTCTACGGACAAGATCAAGCAGGGCGGCACCAGGCGCGGGGCGAACATGGGCATCCTCAGGGTCGACCACCCGGACGTCGAGGAGTTCATCGAGTGCAAGCGCGAGAACGACCAGATCAACAACTTCAACATCTCGGTCGCGATCACGGACGACTTTATGGAGGCCGTCGAGGCCGATAGGGACTTCGAGCTCAAGAACCCGCGCGACCTATCGGTAATGAAGACCGTCAGGGCCAAGGACCTGTTCCGCAAGATCGTCGAGGGCGCGTGGCTCAACGGCGAGCCCGGGGTGGTCTTTATAGACAAGATCAACGGTGACAACCCGACGCCGCAGTTCCCGATAGAGTCCACGAACCCGTGCAGTGAGGCGCACCTGCCGCCTTACGACTCGTGCAACTTAGGGTCGATCAACCTCGAGCGCTTCTACCGCGAAGAGACCGGGGACGTCGATTGGGACGACCTCAGGGAGACGGTCCACACCGCGGTCCGGTTCCTGGACAACGTGATCGAGCAGAACAACTACCCGCTGCCCGAGATCGACGCGATGAGCCGCGGCAACCGCCGCATCGGCCTCGGGGTGATGGGCTTCGCCGACCTCCTCATAAAGCTCGGCATCACCTACGATTCTGACGAGGGCCTCGCCTTCGCCGAGAAGGTGATGAAGTTCGTGGACGACGAGGCCTGGGAGGAGAGCCGCAACCTCGCCGAGGAGCGCGGCGTGATGCCGAACTTCGAGGGCTCGCGCCACGAGATGCGCGGCGATAGGGTCCGCAACGCCACCGTCACCACCATCGCGCCCACGGGCACCATCTCCATGATCGCCGGCTGTTCGGGCGGCATCGAGCCGCTCTTCGCGGTCGCCTTCATGCGCCGCCAGGCCGACATGGAGATGCCCGACGTCAACCCCGAGTTCGTGAAGATCGCCAAGGAGCGCGGCTTCTACTCCGAGGACCTCATGAAGAAGGTCGCCGAGCACGGTTCTGTGCGCGACGTCGAGGAGGTGCCGGCCGACCTCAGGAGCGTGTGGGTCACCTCGCACGACATAAGCAGCGAGTGGCACGTCAGGATGCAGGCGGCGTTCCAGAAGTACACCTCGATGGGGATCTCCAAGACCATCAACCTCCCGAACGATGCCTCGGTCGAGGACGTCGAGGACGCCTACATGCAGGCCTTCGCCACCGGCTGCAAGGGCATCGCCGTCTACCGCGACGGCTCCCGCGACGCCCAGGTCCTCTCCACCGGCAAGACGGAGAAGAAGCCCATGGAGTCGCCAACCATGACGCCCGCCTCCCCCGAGGCGCCGACCTCGCCCGCGGTCACGCCGCCCGAGGCCACCACGCCGGACAACGGGCCGCGGTTCAACTCGCTGGCCGAGGCGAGGAACGGCCGGCCGCGGACCTTGACCGGGGTCACGAAGAAGATCCAGACCGGCCACGGCCCGCTCTACGTCACGATGAACGACGACGAGTTCGGCCCGAGGGAGTGCTTCGTGATCCTGGGCAAGCCCGGCGGCACGGCCGCCGCGTTCTCGGACGCCCTCGGGCGCATGATCTCGCTGGCCATGACCCACGGCGCAACGCCTGCCGAGCTGGTACACCAGCTCCGCGGCATCCAGGACGGCCACCCGGCCGGCGTCGGCCCGAACGCGACGCTCTCGGTCCCCGACGGCGTTGCGAAGGCGATGAGCGAGCACTACCTGATCGAGGACAGCCTGCCGGACACCCGCGAGCTCCCCATCATAGGGGCCTGCCCTGACTGCGCGAGCGGCCTTACCCGCCAGGAGGGCTGCGTGGTCTGCCACTCCTGCGGCTACTCCAAGTGTAGCTAGAACACCGGCTCAAGCGGCCTGCGAGGGGCGGACCTACCCGGTCCGTCCCTCTTTTTGTGTTCCCGGTTCCCCGGCCAAGCGTTCGCGATCGAGGGCCTGATCCGCGAAGGAGGCCGGGTCTTCGGAGGGCTCGACGTGGATGAAGAAGGTGCTCTGCGGCAGGTCGCGGGCTATGTCGTTCTCTATCTCTTCGGCGAGGTCGTGGCCCCGCTTGACCGTCCACCCGCCCGGCACGAGCACGTGCATCGAGATGAACCGGCGCTGGCCCGCGGCGCGGGTTCGGAGGGCGTGGAAGCGGATGTCCCTCCCCTCGTAGCGGGAGAGGACCTTCTGGATCTCGGCCAGATCCTCCGCCGGCAGCGCCCGGTCCAGCAACCCCTGGCCGGTATCGCGCAGGAGCCGGACGCCGGTCCAGACGATGTTGGCGGCGACGAGCAGGGCGATGAGGGGGTCCAGGGCGAGCCAGCCCGTGAGCCCGACGAGCACGATGCCAAGCACCACGCCCACCGAGGTCCAGACGTCCGTCAGCAGGTGCCTGGCGTCGGCTTGGAGGGTTATGGAGCGCAGGCGGCGGCCGGCGCGCAGGATGACGAGGGCCACCCCGCCGTTGATCGCCGCCGCGACGAGTGTCACGGCGAGCCCGACACCTACGTTCTGCAACGGCTCGGGCTCGAACAGCCGGGGCACCGCGGTCGCGGCGATCCAACCGGCCGATATCAGGATGAGCGCGCTCTCGAGCCCGCTCGAGAAGTACTCGGCCTTGTTGTGCCCGAAGGCGTGCTCCTCGTCCGGCGGCCTGGCCGCGAGCGTGAGCGCCCACAGCGCCGTTACCGCCGCCACCAGGTTGACCACGGACTCGGCCGCGTCCGAGAACAACCCCACCGACCCCGTCAACAGGTAGGCCCCGAACTTGAGCCCGATGGTGACCACCGCCGCCACGATGGACACCACCGCGTAGAACCGGGTGGACCGGCCGACCCCCGTCAAACTTTTCTCTCTCAAAGGATCACCACAGCCCCTACCGCCAACTCCCCCCTCGCAACCCGGCCCGTGGGGACACCCGAACGAGCCATATACCTACCACGCCGAGAGACGGGGATCACGGCCCCAACCAAGCCAACAACGGAGCGTCGGGGAATCACCTTAAACCATACGTTTATCCTAACGTTCTCTGGGAGGCTCTCCGGCGATCCCGAAGCCCGCGTTACCCAGAACGGAATACAAGGTTTTGCAGCATCTTTGTCTGTGGGAAGGTTCCGTAGAGATCGAGGAAGCTCCGATGCACGGGCGCCCAGGTATCGTAACTATAACCTGTACTAAAAGGTTTAAGGTTCTCGTGGTGGTGGGAGATCGGTGGCGGGGATGGTTGAAGGGGCAGGTCTCAGTAGATAAACTCGCCCGTGGAGAGGTGGCAGAGCGGTTGAATGCGGCGGTCTCGAAAACCGTTATGTCGGTAATCCCGGCATCGGGGGTTCGAATCCCCCCCTCTCCGCCAGGGCAGCTTGTAAGCCCGCTCCGGCCTCCGCTTTCAGCGGTCGGCTCTCGGCCGAGCCGTACGTGCCCGTCGCGTCTCGCGTTGATCGAACCACCGGGTGCGGCGCTACCCGGGTTGCGTCTTGCGCGGCAAGAAGCTGATAGCGAGGGTCGCGGGCTCGACGCGGGCTTGGAGGCGCGAAGCGCCGTGCCGACCTCCTCCAACCGCGTATCATGTCCGGCTGTGGGTCTCTTCTGTCTACAGGCTGGTCGGCGGTGAGGGGGAGCGCGAGGGTTCGGGACGCGATCCTTTACACGGCGGCGTTCTGGGTCTTTGCGATGGCGTTGTGGATGGACGTGCGGTACCTGGGCGGGACCCTGGGCAGGATCTCCACGAGCTCGATGAGGGTGCACGTGGACTTCGACTCCTTCTGGCGGTCGGCGCGGGCCTTGCTGGAGGGCGGGGACATCTACGATACGGGGGCGCGGCTCGTCAACCTGAACCCGCCGGCGTGGACCGTGCTCATCTCGCCGCTAGGTCTCATGGAGGCCATAGACGCGTACCGGCTCTTCGTGCTGCTCTGCGTGCTGATCGTCCTGGGGTACCTCGCCTGGACGGCGGAGGAGTTGGGGTTGCGGCCCGTGTGGGCGGTCGTGGGAGCGGGGTTGCTGCTGTTGTCGTCGCCCCTGATCTCGACGCTCGCGCTCGGGCAGGTGTACCCGGTGCTGGCGCTGGGGCTGGTGGCGGCCTGGATCCTGGACCGCAGGGACGCCCCGTGGCCCTCGGGGGCCGCGCTCGGGCTCGTCGTCGCCCTCAAGCCGTCGCTCGCGCCGGTCTTGCTCTGGCCGCTCGTGCGGCGGCGCTGGGAGGCCTTCGCGGCGGCGTGTGTCTCGGGCCTGGCGGCCACGCTCGTCGGCCTCGTCGTGGCCGGGCCTGCTGCGACCTGGCGTTACGTCGGGGTGCTGAACGAGGGCTCGGCCAACGCCTACTGGGACAACGCCTCCATACCCGCGGCGATGGCCAGGTTCTTTACGGAGCACCCCTACGCGCAGAACGTGGCGACGCTGCCGTGGATGGTCTACGTGGGCTACGCGCTCGGCATCGCGGTCGTCGTCGTCACCGCGGCGAGGATAAGGGGCGGGGGGGAGGCGGGGCTGTGGGCGCTCGTGGCGGCCTCCCTGCTGGCTTCCCCCATCGCCTGGCACAACTACCTCGTCCTGCTCGCCCCCGGGGTCTTACTGCTGCTGGCGAGGGGACGGATCGGGCCGGCGCTGCTCCTGCTCGCGTTGCAGGCCATCCCGGCGCAGTGGCCGCTCTTGTGGAACGAGCAGGGGACCGTGGGCGCGACGTTCGCGCTCACGCTCTACCTCTACGTGCTGCTGGCGCACTGGGGCCTGCTCCTTCTCGCCGTGGAACCGGAGGCCGAGGCGGGCAAGGGCGCCCACGCCGCTCGGGCCGGTGGGGCATAATTCCCGCAAGGGAGCGCTACGGACCGGAAGAGAGGCGGAGAGACGTGGAGAAGACGATCGGCGAGCGCATAGTGGACGTGATGCCTTTCCTGGACGAGGCCGCGGATGCCATCCAGCCGAAGGTACGGGACCTCGTAGAGTCGGGCGGGGAGACGGCGCGCTACGTTCTGGACGGCGTCTGGTTCGAGGCGCCGCTGCACCCGATGCTAACGGACCTCCCGATAGGCTCGTGGACGGCAGCGATAGTCTTCGACGGGCTCGACCTCGTGAGCGGAAAGAAGGCCATGCGCGACGCCGCAGACGCCTCGCTCGCGTTCGGCATCGGCGGCGCGGTCGCCGCCGCCATAGTCGGGCTCTCGGACTGGCGCTACCTCAAGGGCGGCTCGCGCAGGATGGGGATGGCCCACGCGATGCTCAACACCGCCGGGCTGACCCTCAACACCACCTCCCTCCTGCTGCGCGCCGCTGGCCGCCGGAACGCCGGGAGGCTCGCGTTCCTCGCCGGGTACTCGCTCAACGGCATGGGCGCCCACCTCGGCGGCGAGCTCTCGTACAAGTACGGCCTACGGGTCAACCGCAACGCCTTCGAAGCCACCGGCCCCGACGACTACGTCCCCGTCCTGGACGAGGCCGAACTGTCCCAAGGCGAGCTGCGCCGCGTCGAGGTCGACGGCGCTGGCGTGCTCCTCAGCCGCTCGGAGAAGGATGGCAGGGTTTGCGCCATAGCCGCCACCTGCAACCATATGGGCGGTCCGCTCGAGGAGGGCGACCGCGAGGGCGACACCGTCGTCTGCCCCTGGCACCGCTCCCGCTTCGACCTGTGCAACGGCAAGGCCCTCAACGGCCCCGCCGTCTTCCCCCAGTCCGGCTACCTCACCAGGGTGAGGGAGGGCAAGATCGAGGTAAAGGCGGTCGAAGAGAACATACAGGAGAAGGTTCTTTAGCCTTCAGCTTTCAGCAAAGGCGTTCGTCAACGGACTCGGCACGAGAGAGAAGGCCGAACGGCGTCTGCCACCGCCTTCTAGAACCGGCTTGCGAGTACCGGATCATAGCTGACGGCTGACCGCTGAGAGCTAAGTTTTCTCCAGGCTATCCATCGCCTCTCCCGCGGCGCGGCGCAGGGCCCTGTTCGAGTCCACCTGGAACACCTTCTGCAGGTCGCCGCGGGCTCTGGCGCGCTCTCCGGTGGCGGCGAGGGCCGAGGCGCGGTTGTAGTAGGCGATGCCGAGTTTGGGGTCGAGTTTTATGGCGCGGTCGGCGGCCTCGATGGCGGTCTCGGGGTTGCCCGAGGCGTCGAGGCTGGCGGCGAGGGCGGAGTAGTAGCGGGGGAGGGGGCGTCGGCCTGTGAGGTCGTCGTAGAGGCTGGCGGCCTTCTCGTAGTCGCCGCTGCGGAAGGCCGCCCCGGCGCGGCGCTCCTCCGGGGTGACGGCGCGGGTCATGAGGGCCGTGAGGATGGCGGCGCCGCCGAGGTAGACGAGGAGGACCGGAAGGTAGTTCTCCACGGTGGCGAGGTCCATGACGAAGGGTAGGCCCGCGACGAAGACGCCGGTGGAGAGAGGTGGGATCATGCGCAAGAAGAACTCCCCGTAGGCGCCCACGCGCAGGAGGTCGCGGTTCTGGCGCCAGATCAGGG
>JAUJMB010000087.1 GCA_030447045.1 Rubrobacteraceae bacterium
CCGCCTCGGAGAGCGGCTTGGTCTCGCTGCAAAGGCTGACCGAAGGGTCCTCTCCCGTGGCGTAGACGAGGTACTCCCGTCCCTCCTCGAAGGGGTAGCCGCACCCCGAGCCCGAGTCGGCGGCGGCGTTGACCACCACCGTCTGCTGCCGCGGGCCCTTCCACACCTCGGAGACCCGCAAGGAGACCGTGGCCGTGTCCTCGCCCACGATGAAGGCCATCGTCCCTTCGATCATCGTGGTAGCCGGTGGTGACTCCTCGACGTCCACAGCCTCTGCCGCAAACACCGCCGTCGAGCTCGATAGGGCCTTCCTGGCACGCTCTTCCGGTGAGCCGGGAGGCCGCGCGCAGGAGCAGGCAAAGGCGCAGTCTGGGAGCAGAGCCACCAGCGACAGGGCAAGCAAGGCCAACGAGGCGAGGTAGGCGAACGGCCGGGCAGATCCCATGTACGAAGTATGCACCAATCGGCACGTTGTACGGAAGGGCTGCTTGCGCGTGAAGGCCCTCTCAGAGACGAGGGCGGAGCAGGTGCGGCGCGAGGAGGCAGACGGCGAGGGCCATGACCGCGCAGATGAGGACGGGGTAGACGATGGCCTCGACCGGAACCGTCTCCGTGGTCAGGCCGAAGACGGTCTTCAGGGCGTCGTTGGCGTAGGCGAAGGGGACGAAGCCGCGGAGGGTTAGCATGATGCCCTCGGGGTTCTGGTTGCGGAAGAAGCCTGAGAGGTAGATCAGGGGAAACAGTACGGCGGTCGCGTACAGCAGCACGTCCGCCGGCGACGAGGTGAAGTTGGCTATAAAGATCCCGATGCAGTTCGCCGCCACGAGCGTCGCGAAGAGCGCCACGCACGCGGCGAGGACCCAGACCAGGGGCACCGGGTGCAGGAGAAACACGACGAGGAGCGCGGGCAGCAGCTGCAGGAAGTCGAGGACGGCGTTGACGGCGAGGACCTCGAAGACTATGCGGTAGGGGGAGAGGGGGGTGAGCGAGACGCGCACCAGGATGCCGTCGTTCAGGTCCGAGGTGAGGCTCTCGCCGGCGCCGAAGGTCCCCGCCATCACGGCGACGATGCCTATGACGGCGGCGGCGTACTGGGCCGGGATGTCGCTGGCGGCGACGGGGCCGATGATCGCGAGCGGGTACAGCATCTTTATGGCGAGCGCGAACCTCTTGCCGAAAAAGAGCGCCACGTCCTTTTTCCAGTAGGCGTCCGGCGGGCTAATCCTCACGGCGCAGCGCCTCCCCCGTAAGCTTCACGAAGACGTCCTCCAGGTTGGGCCTCTCGACAGACAAGCTCACGATGTCCCCGCCCGAGCGGACCAGGCCGGCCACCACGTCCGCCACGATGCCTGGCCGCTCGTCGCAGTGGACCACCAGGTTCCTGCCCTCCGGCACGACGCGCCCGACGCCCTCCACATCCGCCACGGGGCCGTACTTGACCGGGTTCCGAAGCGTGGCCACCACCCTCCTGACGCCCTCGACCGAGGAGATGAGCGCCTCCGGCGTATCTTGGGCCACGACCCTGCCCCGGTACAGGAAGGCCACCCGGTCGCACAAAGCCTCTACCTCGTCCACCTGGTTGCTCGCGAGCACGACCGCAACGCCGGCCCCCGAGAGCTCCCGCACCTTGCGCTGGAACGCGAGCTGGGAGGTGTAGTCCAGGCCGAGCGAGGGCTCGTCGAGGAGCAGCACCTCGGGGCGGTGCGCCAGGGCTTCCACGAGCGCGAGCTTCTTGCCCATGCCGTAGGAGTAGGTTTTGACGCGGTCGTCCGCGTACTCGGCAAGGTCGAAGAAGTCCAGGAGCTCTGAGACCACGGCCTCGGCCTTCGCCTCCCCGACCCCGTAGGCCCTGGCGAAAAAGTACGCGTTCTCCCTGCCGGTAAGGTCGCCGTAGTGGGTCGGGCGGTCGACCATGAGGCCCATCCTCGCCCTTGCCTTCCGCTTCTCCTTGCGCCCGTCCGCGCCCGCCACGGAGAAGGTCCCGCCGTCGGGCTCGATGGCCGTGGAGAGGACGCGCAGGAGGGTGCTCTTGCCGGAGCCGTTCGGGCCGACGAGCCCGAAGACCTCGCCGGGGGCCACGGAGAAGCTGACGCCCTCCACGCCGCGGCCGCTGCTCCTGTAGCGGCGGGAGAGGCTTCTCGCTTCGAGCGCGGGGTCGGGGGGCTTCACCATGCCAGCATTCTAGCGCCGGCCCCGAAGGGCGGCTGTGGGGCGCCTCACCCCGCGCCGGTGGGGTATGGTAATTCCGTCCGCATCGGAGACGTCGAGGAGGACGGATGGCCGAGAACACGACCGTGGCCCTGCTTGGGACCGGGATCATGGGCGCCGCGATGGCGCGCAACCTGCTCGAAGCGGGCATGGAGGTCCGCGCCTGGAACCGCTCGACGGAGAAGGCCGGGCCGCTGGCCGACGACGGCGCGACGGTCTTCGAAGACCCCGCACAGGCCGCCCGGGGCGCGGACTTCCTGCTGACCATGCTGGCCGACGCGGACGCCATAGAGGAGGCCGTCGGGGACGGCGTGCTCCCGGCGCTCCCCGAAGACGCCGTCTGGCTCCAGATGAGCACGGTCGGGGAGAGGGGGAACGCGACGCTCGCCCACCTGGCCGCCGAGAACAACCTCGCCTACGTGGACGCGCCGGTGCTGGGCACGAAGGCGCCAGCGGAGCAGGGGCAGCTGGTCGTGCTGGCCTCGGGTCCGGAGAAGGTCCGCGAGAGGTGCGAGCCCGTATTCAGGGCCGTCGGGGGCAAGACGGTGTGGCTCGGCGATGCGGGGGAGGGCAGCCGCCTCAAGCTCGTCGTCAACAACTGGATAGTGGGCCTCCTCGGCGTCCTCGCCGAGACCATCGCGTTCGCCCGCGCGACCGGCGTGGACCCGCAGAGGTTCCTCGAGACGATAGAGGGCGGGCCTCTTGGCCTCCCCTACGCGCAGATAAAGGGCGCGATGATGATCGAAGAGGACTTCCCGACGAGCTTCTCGGCCAAGCTCGCCCGCAAGGACGCCGCCCTGGTCCTCGAAGCCGCCGAAGCCAGGGAGCTCGACCTGGCCGTGGCCTCGGCCGTCGCCGCCCGCTTCGACGAGGCGATAGAGGCCGGACACGGCGAGGACGACATGGCCGCCGTCTACGAGGCCGCCAAGCCGAAACAGTAGCAGGACGTCAAGCCTCCTCCGACGATCCTCCGGCGGGCGCGTGGCCGGGCCGGCCTTGGCGGCCGATGTTCTCGGCTCGTCTCTACCGATGCTCCCTTCCGGGCCCCTCGGCCACGAAGAAGCGGCCCCCGAGGGGCTGCCTCATCCGAGATCTCTCGGCGCCCTAGGTGTTGCTGCGGCGCCTGTTGCGCCGCCTGCGGTTGCGCCGCCGCCTCTTGCGGCCTCATCCGCGAAAAAAACCCGGAGACCGCACCAGAGGCGATGCGGCGTCCCGTTCGGGCCGAGGGTGGGTGGACGTCGGGGCCAAGACGGTGGGGTATGAGGAGGGTCACCCTGGAGCGGCGCGCGGGGACGCTATAATCCGCGAAGACGAGGCTAGTCTAGGAGAGGCTCTATGGCGGAGAAGACCGAGATCACCTGGGACCCCGAGGCCGACAGGCGCATCAAGCGAAGCCCGTTCCTCATGCGCCGCTTTATCCGCAAGCGCATTGAGGACAGGGTTGCCGGCCGCGGACGGACCCACGTCACGGAAGCCGACGTGGACGAGAGCGCCGGCATGTACCGCCAGTACAGGTTCAAATAGCTACTAGCCGTCAGCCCTCAGCCGTGGGCTCTTCTCGCGGTAACGGAACTCGCGCCCGCGGCCGCCATACACCTCGTGTGAAACATACTCTGACCGGTGTGCCGGGAAAGTCACACCGCCGGATAACGATGCCACACAAGAAGCTGAAAGCTAATCGCTGAAAGCTGACCGCTCCAAAAATATCCGGGCCGGCGAATCGTCCTTCTGGCGGACGGTCACCGACCCGGTCTGGGGCCTGTGAGGGCCCGCAGATGGTTGTCGACTTAACGATCCATCGGACCCTTTCCTCCTAGTCGAGGTGCAACAACCAGCGCCATAGTAGCATCTCTTGCGAGCCCCGCGCCAGCAATTGCGGTACATCTTTTGGGTAATTAATCGTCGTCGTAGGCCTCGAACTCGGGGCCGCGGGAGGCGGCGAAGATCTTGCGCAGCGCCCGGTCCCCGCCGGCTGCGGGGACGAGAAAGTTGGGCTGGGCGTAGTCCAGGAGGACGAAGGGGACGGGCTCTACCTGGACGATGCGGTCTCCGTAGAGGGTGATCTCGGCGAAGATGCCGGTCGAGGTCTCCTCGGACCAGGATTGGTCGAGGAGAAAGTTGCCGACGCCGTAGAAGATGGGAGCCCCTCCGTACATCTCTATCCCCTTGGGCCAGTGGGCGTGGCCACCAACGACGAGGTCCGCGCCCGCATCCACGGCGGCGCGCGCGAGCTCGACCTGGTCCGGCTCTGGTTCCGCCAGGTACTCCCTGCCCCAGTGGGGCATCACGACGACGAGGTCCACCTCCCGTCGCAGGCGTTCGATGTCCTCCACGAGTACGTCCTCCACGAGCGGGGCCGTGCCAGGGGCCGTCTCCGTGGCCCAGGCCCACTCGTAGCCCGGGATGCTCAGGTGGGAGAGGACGCCGATCCTCGTCCCTCCGAGGTCGAAGAGCATAGGCTCCCTGGCCTCGGCGAGGTCCATCCCAGCCCCGGCGCGCTTGATGCCGGCCCGGTCCAGGTACCCGAGCGTCTCCTCGAGCCCCGAGGCCCCGGCATCGAGGACGTGGTTGTTGCCGAGGGTGACGCCGTCTACGCCGGCCCTCTTCAGTACCGGCATCAGGCGCGGGTCGCCGGTGAACGTTGCCTCCTCCGGGTGGTAGACGGCACCTTCCACCACGGGGTTCTCGAAGTTCGCGAGCGTGAGGTCCGCGCCGGAGAGGTACTCGCGGACGGCGCCGGCCCGCCCCGTGCGCACGGCCGTGAACCGGTGGACGGTGCCGGACGCGTCGTAGGGGTTCGGCTCCAGCGTGCGGCCCGTGATTGCCGCGTAGCCCCCGTCCATGGGGAAGTCCAGGCCCATCCCATGCTGGATGACCATGTAGCTCTGGCCGCGGTCGAGCACGACGTCGCCCCCGATCACGATCCGACGGAGCTCCCCTGGGTCCGGTCCCATCCCCTCCTCGAACCGCAAGGGGTAGCCCGAGAGGTCCGAAGCGCCCGGCTCCAGGATGGATCTACCCCCCACCGCCAGCGCCTTGACCCTCGGTTCGACCTCGTTCCAGGGCAGGAGCCCCAGGGCGCCCGGGGTCCGGCTTACACGGTCGATTACCGCCTCGGCGGTGTCGAGGCTGCGGAAGCCGGGGCGGTCGACGAGGTCTTCGGCCACCCCCAGCGACCCACTCGGAACGGACAACTCGTCCGCCGCCGAGAGCTCCTGCAGGCTCACGCTCTCCCGCAGGGAAGAGAGATGGGCGACCGGGACGAGGGGGGCCTGGGGGTCGGGCATGCGGGTGGCGGTCGTGGCCTCTTCCGTGGACCGGGACCCCGTGGCCTCCGCCCTGACCTCGCGGCCTTCGCCCTCTCTGGCCTCCCCGGTTCGTCGGTCCCCGTCCCCGTTCTTGGGCTGCTCGGCCGAGCACGAGAACAGCAACGGGAGGCAGACAAGGCCGGCCACCACGACCAGCGCGGCCCACGACCGGAGACCCTTGTTCAAGAAGCGACCCCCGACCCGAATCTAACCATCCGGATCCACCGGCACCGGCGGAAGGCTGATCGCCGAGAGCTGTCGCCGCGCCCTTCCTTTGAAAGACGCCTCACAGGCGCCCGGCCTCGATAATGCGGCGGAGGAAGCGGGCCGTGCGCGGGTTCTCCGGGGAGGAGAAGATCCTCTCCGGCGGGCCCTGCTCCAGGATGCGTCCCTCCTCCAGAGAGCAGACGCGGTCGGCGATGTCGCGGGCGAAGCCCATCTCGTGGGTAGCAGCCCGGCCAGCAACATCCGCTTCTTCATGGGCCGACTCCGATCTTCCAGAAGGTTCCAGAAGGGGTCATCCTTGCCGCGGGCACCAGGTCGTTCCCAGGCTCGCCTCGGGAGGGGGCAGTATACGGATGGCCCGAAAGACTTGCAATCGCGCGGATACGGTGATGCCTGCCTCTCCTTGATCGTCCCTTTGCTGGTGCCGCTCGCGGTCTCCATCACGCTGCGGGGGGTTGGCGGCAAGCCACGACGGTAGCCCCAAAAAGGGTTGCGCGGCCGGGGTTCGGGGAAACATCTAGAATGTTCCCGGAGCCCGCTACGGAGGAGAGGGAGATATGACCGAGGCAGAGCAGAGGCGCCAGGAGAGTCCGCTTTTGAGCGACCGCGGCGTGACCACCATCAAGGACGGGGTGGTCGCCAAGATCGCGGGCATGGCGGCCGGGGAGGTCGAGGGGGTCCACATGGGCGGCGGCGCCTCCAGGTCCGCCGGCGGCCTGCTCGAGGGCATCACGGGATCCGACAGCACCACCCGCGGCGTCAGCGTCGAGGTCGGCTCCATCGAGACCGCCATAGACCTGAAGATGGGCATCGACTACGGCAAGAACATCCTCGGCACCGT
>JAUJMB010000088.1 GCA_030447045.1 Rubrobacteraceae bacterium
TAGGGGATCGTGCCGGCTGGGCTGGGATTCCCTCTCTTGGGTGATCCTGGCCCTCCCTTCTTCTGCGCGCCTCGTAACTTTCGAGGGAAGTCTCCTATTTGCCGCGCTAATTCAACGGGTCTTGAACACCTATTCTCGCTCAGGAGGGCGGCATCGGCGTGGCGCGGCTCAACGACAGCCCGCCCTCGGAGGCCAGGATCATCGCCGAGTGCGCGGACTGGGCCCGCCTGAGATGCGAAGGCGTCCACTCCTCTATCGCCTCCTCTACGGCCGCCGTCTTTACCACCAGCAGGCCGGCATCCACGAGCTTGTTTAGCTTGCCTTGCTGCTCGAGGGCCGTCTCGAGGTCCACCCCTAATGCCCAGTCGAAGGAGGCCCACACGGTGCGCCCTCTCTCGGTCTCCTCCTCGAGGATCTGCCCCAGCGCTTCGCCCCGCCCGCCCTCCAGGGGGTCCGCCTCGGGCCTCATGAGAAAGCGCCCCTCCCGCTCCAGGCGTCCGACCCCGAGGCCATTCTCCTCGAGGCTTGCGCGCAGCCCGTCCTCGGGGTCCTTCTCCCCGCCGTAGAACTTGACGAGCAGCCCGCCCCGCGACTCGCCCACCCGGAAGAAGGCGGCGTCCAGGCGGCGCAAGATGCCGACGTTCTGGGCTATTGCCAGCACGTTGTCGGGCACCCGCAAGAAGGAGTCCAGTTGTCCTACGAGCGTCCCCGAACGTTCGCTGCTCTTGAGGAAATCCTCCAGGGCCTCGCGCCTCACCCGCCAGTGCTTGCCGACCTTCAGGCACGGCAGCTTCCCCTCCTTGCACCACCTGTAGACCGTGGTCTCCTTGACCCCCACAATCCCCGCGACGTCCGCGGCCGCCAATAGCCCCGGCTCCCGCGCCGTGCCTTCGCCGTTTACCATGCCTTCTCTGTCCCCGCTTCTTAGGATGACCCCGTCGTGCCCAACACCCCCAGGGTACATCTTCCAGGGAGCCCGCTGCACCTTTCGGCCCAACTTTGTTGCGCTTTTCTTGATTTTATACGACTTTACCCTATGGTGGTGGGTGAAAAAGAGGCCAGGTTGCGGGCATTATCCCGAGGCAGCTTTTCACCCAACCGCGTTCGGAGATCCATCTTTCGAGGAGGGAAGCATGTCCAAGAACTCGCACCTGCCGGACCAGCCGATCATGAAGTACGTCCATCCCGCCGACCGGCTGCGTCCGTGGTTCGGGGTCGCGGTGGGGCTGGCGGCGCTCGTTGGCATGCTGGCCTTCGGCATCCTGGGTAGGGACTTCGGGACCCTCACGCACCTCAAGGCCATCAACGACGCCGGGGTGTGGCTCACGATGTCCCTGATAGAGGCCTCGGCCGCGATCCTGGCGCTCCTGCTGGCGGCCGTCGGCCTCGGCGAGCGGATCCAGCGGGGAGTCGAGGGTCCGCACTTCATCTCCCTTATCCGCCTCACCGCCCGCGGGGGCTTCGCCACCATAGCGCCGGCTGTCCTGTTCGATGCGCTGAAGATCACCACCACCTCCGTGGCCCGGGAAGGGTTGTTGATCCCCGCCATCATCGTGGTGCAGATAGCGCTTTTGGCCGCGACGATCGGGGCCTTCGCGTTCATGCTCTCGTCGTTGTGGGCGACGATGCAGGTGACGTTCGTGGGGGTGCCGGAGAGCGCCCCGGAGGAAGAAGTGGAGGAAGAACTCGCCGACGCCCGCTCCTAGCGCCAGGGATACGAGTTTGGGTGTCCTTCGGGAGCACCTCCGGCTTCCTCTTGCCCTCTATTCACCCGGGTGCGTGGGAGCGTGATCCTCGTCGACGACGTCAGGCGCTACCGTTCGGGGTGGTGGTGCCACATGGTCAGCGACCGCTCCGTCGAGGAGCTGCACGCCTTCGCCTCCGAGATAGGCCTGAGGCGAAGGTGGTTCCAGGGCGGGCCGCGTCCGCACTACGACCTGCGCCCCTCCAGGCGCCGCGTCGCGGTGTCCAAGGGGGCCGAGGAGGTCGGCGCGAGGGAGCTCGTCAGGAGGATGGCGCGCGGCTGAGACGTTCGCACCATGGGACCTCTTGAGGGTTCCTTCGCGAGGAGGCTGGCGCGGAGAGCGGCCCGATGTGTACGGGCCTGAGGGGGCGGTGCGCGGCGGGAGCGGTTACCCACCCTGGGCCGCGGGCATAGGAGAGAGAGCAAACCACAACGCGAAGGAGCTTTCGTGACAGACCAGTACACCCAGCAGGACCCGACGACGCAGTACCCGCAGCCCAACTTCGGCGAGCAGAAGCTCAAGGAGCCGGGCATCGAGTCCGAGATGGACCCCAAGCCGGACTACGGCGAGGAGACCTACCGCGGCTCGGGGAGGCTCGAGGGCAAGAAGGCGATAATAACCGGCGGCGACTCCGGCATCGGCCGGGCGGTCGCGCTCGCGTTCGCCAGGGAGGGGGCCGACGTCCTGATCTCCTACCTGGAAGAGGAGCAGGACGCCGACGAGACGGCGCGGGTCGTCGAGGCGGCGGGCAGGAAGGCCGTGAAGGTGCCCGGCGACGTCAGGGACGAGGCCCACTGCCGGGCGGTGATCCAGAGGGCCGTGGACGAGTTCGGCGGGATCGACGTACTGGTCAACAACGCCGCCTACCAGATGGCCCAACCCGGCGGCATAGAGGACATCACGACCGAGCAGTTCGACCGCGTCCTGAAGACCAACATCTACGCGACGTTCTGGCTCTCGAAGGCGGCCATACCGCACATGAGGCCGGGCGCGAGCATCATCAACACCACCTCTATCGAGGCCTACCAGCCCGTGCCGGCGCTCCTGGACTACGCTTCCACCAAGGGCGCCATCGTAACCTTCACCAAGGGGCTCGCCCAGGACCTCGTGCTGCGGGGCATCAGGGTCAACGCGGTCGCACCGGGGCCGGTATGGACGCCGCTGATCCCGGCCACCATGCCCGCCGAGCAGGTCTCGCAGTTCGGCGCCTCGGAGTCCCCCATCGGGCGCCCGGCCCAACCGGCCGAGCTGGCGCCGCCCTACGTCTTTTTGGCCTCCCAGGAGTCGAGCTACGTCAGCGGCCAGGTTCTGGGGGTCACCGGCGGCGCGCCGCTCTCCTAGCCTCGCCGCTGGCAACAGGAGCGGTGAAGCGCGCGGAGATACGGCGAGGACGCCAACCGGGAGCGTGTCGACGTTCTCGGTAATGATTCTCGGCTCGTCGAAGGCGGGCCGAGACCAACGAGGAGGATGACTTTGGTAAAGGCAGTGTTCCTGGACATAGACGGGACGCTCATGGACACCAACTACCTGCACATCGAGGCCTGGGCGCAGGCGTTCGAGGAGGTAGGGGCGCGGCCGCCGCGCTCGAGAATCCACCACGAGGTGGGCAAGGGCTCAGACAAGTTGATCCCCGAGTTTGTCGAGGACGGGAAGGCCGAGCGGGTAAGCGAGCTACACAGCGAGTACTACGGCGAGCTGCAGGAACGCGGTCACCCCTTGCCCGGGGCCAAGGAGCTTATAGCCTCGTTGGTCGAGCGGGGCTACGGGGTCTGGCTGGCCACCAGCGCCAAGCCCGAGGAGCTAGAGCACCACATGCAGGAGCTCGGGGCCGAGGGCAAGATCTCCGGGGTCGTCTCTTCGGACGAAGCCGAAGAGTCGAAGCCCGCCCCCGACATCTTCGGGCTAGCCCTGGAGCGGGCGGGGGTCCCCCCCGAGGACGCCGTGGTCGTCGGCGACTCGGTCTGGGACATCGAGGCCGCCAAGGAGGCGGGGGTGAGGGCCGCGGCGGTCATGACCGGGGGGGCCTTCAGCCGCGCCGAGCTGGAGGAGGCGGGGGCCTACGCGGTCTACAAAGACTGCCACGAGCTGCTCAACGACGATTTCCCCGAGAAGCTCAACCCCACCGATGATTCGTAAGATGGTCGAAGAGTCTAAGGAGCGATGAGTATGCGGCTGAAGCCGGTAGAGGAACAGGTGGTGGCGCTGATGGGTGCCTCCAGCGGCATAGGGCGGGAGTCTGCCCTGCGGTTTGCCAGGCGGGGCGCGAAGGTGGTGGTCTCCGCCCGCGGCGAGGAGGGGCTTGCCTCACTGGTAGATGAGATAAGGCGCGAGGGCGGCCAGGCGACGGCCGTGGTCGCCGATACCTCGGACTTCGAGCAGGTCAAGGCGGTCGCCGACCGCGCGGTGGAGGAGTACGGCAGGCTCGACACGTGGGTGCACCTCGCCGCCGTGGGGCTCTTCGCCACCTTCGAGCAGACGACCCCCGAGGAGTTCGCGAGGGTCATCGACGTGAACCTGATGGGCCAGGTCTACGGGGCGATGGCGGCGCTGCCGCACCTCAAGCGGGAGGGAGGCGGGGCGCTGATCCACATCTCCTCGGTCGAGGCCAAGCGCTCCTTCCCCTTCCACAGCGCCTACGGGGCCTCAAAGCACGGCATGGACGGCTTCCTGGAGGCCCTGCGCGTCGAGCTCAAGCACGAGGGATGGCCCATCAGCGTCACCCAGGTGCTGCCCGGGACCATAAACACGCCGTTCTTCGACAAGGGGCGCAGCAAGATCGGCGTAAAGCCGGTGGGCATCCCGCCGATCTACGAGCCGGAGACGGTGGCGAACGTCATCGTGTACGCCGCCGAGAACCCGGCGCGCGACCTCGTCTCCGGCGGTGCGGCCCGGGCGCTGATCCTCAACCAGCGCCTCTCCCCGCGCATGCTCGACGCCATCCTCACGACGCGGGCGGGCTTCAGCCCCCAGAAGACCGAGGAGCCGAGGTCCGAGGACGCCCCCGACAACCTCTACGCCCCGATACCCGGGCACGACACGGCGAGGAACGGCTTCCGGGCGTTCTCGCGAAGCCTCTACAATTGGCTCCAGATGCACCCGACGGTTAGACGGGGGGCGGTGGCTGGCACGGCGCTGGGGTTGCTGGCCGTTCTGCGAGGGAGGTCTTGACCGGCGAGAGGAGCCCCGGGTCGAAAGAAACCTAACAAAGAAGCACCGAGGCCGGATCTCTTGTAATCCGGCCTCGGTGTTCTCTCAAGCAGGGAGGCGTGCGGACCCCTGCCCCGATGATCAGCCTCCAGTACCGGGTAAGGCCAACCGAAGGTCTATTGGTTAACTAGCCCCTATCTTGGCGTTTTTCCGGTTGTTTCTTGGATCACCGCAGGACGGAGTTTCGAGAACGCCGACCCTCCCACAGGGCGGATAAACGAGGCAACGGACCAGGACCGGGATCCTACTCTTGTTCGTTCTGGAGGCGGGCCACGAGCATCTCCTTGGCCTGCTGGGCGGCCTTGAGGTTGTTCTCGAGGATGCCGCCGAAGAACTCCACGAGCTCCTGGTCGCCCTCCGCCTCGGCGTCCTGGATGTAGGTCTTCAGCGACTCGACGTTGTCCGAGGAGTGGTAGAGCACGGCGATGAGGTTGTAGTTCTTGTCTTTGGGCTGCCTGGATTGTTCGGTCATCTTTCCTCGCTTCGGTGTGGCTCTCTACGTCCCTTTTTTCATACCCAAAGCCGATGATCCTACAACACGATAGGGCCATGACACCGGGAGGGATACCCTTCCGGGCGCCGTGACCGTTGCAGGCCATCTCGGAGATAGCCCCGAGGCCCCCGGGTGGAGGGCGCGAGCTTGATCGGGGACCTCCTGGTGCTCCTGGCGGTTAGGGGATTCGGGGCCTACACCGTGCTCTCTCGATGCGCGTGCTGGGACGGTACTCGCCGCTGACGATGGCCACCTACCCGAGCCCTTTCGGCGGCCCGCTGGGCCTGCTGCTCTCCGTCCCTTTTTTGACGGGGTTGATATGTGGCAGCGCGGGCCGCGTTGGTATTTTCGGCGGTCTTCGCCACGGCGTTCGTCTTCTCCGCCTGGCGGACCGGGGTCTCCCGCATCGGGACCAACCGCGTCCCCGTCTACCAGTACCTGATCTCCATCACGGGCGTGGCCTCGGGCATCGTGTTCTTCGGGCAGGTGCTAGGGGCGGAGAAGATCGTCTGCGGGGCCGTCACCCTCGTGGGCGTGTACCTGGCCGGGCGACAATGAAAACCGTCCGGCCGCCCGAACCCTCCTTGAGCCTACCAGGGGAGCCACCGACCTAGAGGCCCGACTTTACCGGCCTCTGCTACGGCTTCTCGGCCCGTCCGGGTCCAATGGTCTGGAACAAACCGCGTGGCGGGGCTAGCGTACGCTGGTAAGCCCATCCCTTGCCTGGATACGTTGGCGGGTTTCGGATGCCGCGCAAACCGGAACAACGCCGGGTACGACGAGGGCGACGTCCCCCTGCCGGCAGCGGTATCGGGCGGGCCCCGTCCCGACAAAGATTCCCAAGAGAGGAAGACTCCATGAGCGATACCGTTGGCGATTTTCTGGTGAAGCGGCTCTCGGAGTGGGGGGTAAAGAGGGTCTTCGGCTACCCGGGGGACGGTATCACCGGCATCATGGGCGCCCTGCACCGGGCCGGGAACGACCCCGAGTTGATCC
>JAUJMB010000089.1:0-3669 GCA_030447045.1 Rubrobacteraceae bacterium
GCCTCGACCGCGGGCCGCGTGAGGATGATCCTCGACACCTCGCCCCGGTTCAAAGCCTCGACCGCCAGGGCAACGGCGAGGTAGGTCTTCCCCGTCCCCGCCGGCCCGATGCCGAACACCACCTGGTGGTCCCGGATCGCGTCCGTGTAGGCCTTCTGGTTGCGCGTCTTCGGCGCCACCCGGCGCCCCCGGTGCGTCAGGATGACGTCCCCGAGCACCTCGCGGCCGCCGCCCCCGTCGGCCATCTTGTACAGCCTCTCGGCGGTCTCCGGGGTCGGGTGGTGCCCCTCCTCGACGAGCCCGACCAGCCCGTCGAAGACCGCCTCGGCCCGCTCCACGGCCACGTCGGCCCCGCGCAGCACGATCTCGTTCCCCCGCACGATGACCTCGCACCGCACGAGCTCCTCGACCCGCCGCAACACCGAATCGCGCTCCCCGAAAACGTCGAGCATCCGCGTCGGCGGTATGACGATCTTGGCCTCTACCTGGCTGCCTGTCGTAATGTCCGTCGTCACTCCTTCGTTGTAGCTATTAGCTTTCAGCGGTCAGCTTTCAGCGAGTTATCTCTGAAAGCCGATCCGCGGGGTCTTCGTCTTCTCAAGTGGGCGGAGCCGAGTATCGGTCTTCGGGGCTGCGATGCTTCTGTGCGGAAGAAGCCGACAACTGAAAGCTGATAGCTGATGGCTCTCACTGCAACCTCTCCTTCACCAGCGCGCTGAGCTCCCGCCCCTCCGCGCGGCCCTCGGAGAGCTGCGTGGCCCGGCCCATGACCCGGCCCATGTCCCGCATGCCGGTTGCGCCGGTCTCCTGGATGGCCGTGTCCACTATCTTCTGCAGCTCCTCGGCGGAGAGGGGTTGGGGGAGGTAGTCCCGGACCACGGCGGCCTCGGCGGCCTCGGAGGCGGCCTGATCTTCCCGGCCGGCCTTGCGGAAGGCCTCGGCGGACTCCTCGCGCTGTTTTAGCTGGCGCCTGAGGATGGTCTGTTCTTCCTGTTCCTCCAGCGGCCTCCCGGCCTCTATCTCCCCGTTCTTGAGGGCGGCGCCGAGCATCCTGAGGGCGCCGAGGCGCGGTCTGTCCCGCTCCCTCATCGCCGTTTTCACGTCTTGCTGGATCCTCTCCGACGCGCTCATGGCATACCCATCTTTCTGCCGCCGAGGACGTGCAGGTGCAGGTGGAAGATCTCCTGCCCGGCGTCGGGGCCGTTGTTGATCCTTACCGCGTAACCGCTCTCGCTAACCCCGAGCCTCCCCGCGACCTCGCTCGACACCTCGAGCAACCGCTTCGCGACCCGGTCGGGCAACTGGGCCATGGCCTCCAGATTGGGCACGTGCTGGCGTGGGATCACGAGCACGTGCGCCGGCGCCCGGCCGTTTATGTCCTTGAAGGCCACCACGCCTTCTTCTTCGTGGACCATCTCGGCCTCGATCTCGCCGGCGGCTATCTTGCAGAAGATGCAGTCCGTCTCCACGATCACACCCCTCCCTCGACCCTTACCCGTCGCCCCAACGCCGCCCGCGCCCGCGCCACGGCCACCACCCCCGCCGTCTCGCTCCTGAGCCGGTAGGGCCCGAGCCCGCCAACCGAGAGCCCAAACTCCCCAGCCGCCTCCAGCTCCCCTTCGCTCCAGCCGCCCTCGGGCCCGACGAAGAGGCAGACGCCACCACGGACCACGTCCTCGACGTCGGCAACGTCGGGGGCGTTGTGCAACAGCACCCCGGCCTCCCCAGCCTCGCGGAGGGCCGCCCCGAAGGCCGTGGGCTCGGCCACCTCCGGCACGCGCAGGCGCAACGACTGGCGCGCCGCGGCCTCCGCCACCCGGCGCCACCGGTCCACCTTGCCCTCGCGGGGGTTCACCTCCCCGTGCTCCGTGAGGAGCGGCACGATCCTGGTCGCCCCCGCTTCCGTCGCCTTCTCCACCACGAGGTCCATCCTCCCGCCTTTGGGCACGGCCTGGTACAGCGTCACCGCCACCTCCACAAAGCCCGCGTCGAGCCCCTCCACGACGGTAACGGTGCGACCGTCCTCGACGCGTGCGAGGGCGAGCGCGCCCCCGGCCCCGACGACCTCGACGGCATCCCCCGGGCGCGCCCTGAGCACCTTGAAGACATGCTGCGCCTCATCCTCGGGCAGCGTGAGGGCCCCGCCAACCTCGGGCACGGCCTCGACGAAGATGCGCGTCTTTGGGGTGCGCGTCTCGTCCCCCTACCTGAAGACGCCCCTGAGGCGGTCGAAGAACGAGCCGCCCCCGCCGTTGTACGTCTCCTCGCCGCTGATCTCCTCGAACTTCTCCAGAAGTTCGCGCTGCTCCGCGGTCAACCGCGTCGGCACCATGACGTCCACCACGACCTTGAGGTCCCCCCTGCCCCTGCCCCGGATGCGCGGCATACCCTCGCCCCTCAGCCTGAGCGTGGCCCCCGGCTGCGTCCCGGCCTCGACGCTCACGGTCGTCGGCCCGTCCAGGGTGGGCACCTCGACCTCCGTGCCGACGGCCGCGTTCACGAAGCTGACCTTGAGGCGGTGGATCAGATCCTCCCCGTCCCGCACGAGCTCGGGGTCTTCGGTAACGTTGATCCTCACGTACAGGTCGCCGGGTGCACCGCCGGGCTCGCCGGCGTGTCCCGCCCCCGAGACGCGCAGCCGCATCCCGGTCTCGACACCCTGGGGTATCCGCAGCCGCCGGGTCTGCACGTCGGAGACGCGTCCCCCGCCCCGGCAGTTATCGCAGGTAACGTCGATGATCCTGCCGCGCCCGCCGCACGCTGAGCACGCCTGCGTGCTGACCATCTGCCCCAGGATGCTCTGGCGCACGGTCCGGACCGCCCCGGCCCCGCCGCACGTCCCGCACGTGTGCGACTCGGTCCCGCCCACGCCTTCGCAGACCTCGCAGTTCTTCACGATCTGTACGTTCACTTCACGGTCAGCCCCGTAGGCCGCCTCGCGGAGCGAGACCTCGACCTCGGTCTCGGCGTCGGCGCCGCGGCTCGGGGCCCTGGCGGTCTGGCCGCCGAAGAAGGAGCCGCCGAAGCTGTCGCCGAAGAAGGTCTCGAAGATGTCCTGGAAGCCGCCGAAGTCCCCCCCGCCCGGGTATCCGCCCCCCGGGTAGCCGTTCGCGCCGCGGGGCACCTGGTGGCCGTAGGTGTCGTAGGCGCGGCGGGCCTCGGCGTTGGAGAGGACCTCGTAGGCTTCGGTCAGCTCCTTGAAGCGTTCCTCGGCGCCACCGTCCTCGGGGTTGGCGTCGGGGTGGTGGGAGCGGGCGAGGCGGCGGTAGGCCTTTTTGATCTCCGTGTCGGAGGCCTCCCGAGACACGCCCAGAACCTCGTAGTAGTCGCGCTTCGTCGCCAAAACTAGAAGCCGTCGCTCAGGCGAAGGGTCAGGGTCTCGGCGGCGGAGCGGACCGTGGCGATGGCCGAGTCGTAGTCCATCCGCTTCGGCCCGATCAGGCTGACCACCCCGTAGGGACGCTCGTGCTGCCCGTAGGCCGCCGCCACGAAGCTCGTGCCAACGAGGTTGTAGACCGCGTTCTCGGCGCCTATGGACACGACGACGCCGCTGCTGGAGACCGAGCGGCGCAGGGCGTCGCCCATCAGGCCGAGCAGCCACCTGCGGCGCTCGAAGATCTCGACGACCGCCGCCAGGCTCGCCGGGTCCATCTCGTCCAGCCGGGCGAG
>JAUJMB010000089.1:3769-6426 GCA_030447045.1 Rubrobacteraceae bacterium
CTCGCCCGGCTCGGCGGACATCAGGGCGTCCACGTAGTAGCGGTAGCCCGCGTCCGTCGGAAGCCTCCCGGCGGAGGTGTGCGGGTGGGTCAGGAGGCCCACCGATTCGAGGTAGGCAAGCTCGGCCCTGATGGTGGAGCTGCTCGCCTCCACCTCGTCGGTGAGGGCATGGCTGCCCACGGGTAGGCCCGTGGAGATGTAGAGCTCCAGGGTCTTTAGCAGGATCTCCCGCTGCCGGTCGGAGATTTCGGGATGCCTCATAACGCGAGAAATTTTAACACGGGCGCGACCTCGTCTGAGGGGAGCGGTCAGCCATCGGCTCTTCCTGGGCTGGCGGTACGGTTCGGGTACGCCCGATGCCCGCCTGGCGGGCCGCAGCATCCATTAACGCCTACCGCCCTGCTCTGCGCGCGGTCAGGTTATCGGGGTTTTGGCTGATGACGGCTGACAGCTAAATGCGCAGCGCGGCGAGGAAGGCCTCCTGGGGGATCTCCACGCTGCCGACCTGCTTCATGCGGCGCTTGCCCTTCTTCTGCTGCTCCAGGAGCTTCTTTTTGCGGCTGATATCGCCGCCGTAGCACTTGGCGGTGACGTCCTTGCGGTAGGCGCGGACCGTCTCGCGGGCGATGATCCTGCGCCCGACGGCAGCCTGGACCGGCACCTCGAAGTTCTGGCGCGGGATGAGCTCCTTGAGCTTCTCCACGAGCGCCCGCCCGCGGTGGTAGGCCTTGTCGCGGTGGACGATGATCGAGAGCGCCTCGACCGGGTCGCCGGAGACCAGGACCTCCACCTTGACGAGGTCGGCGGGCTCGTAGCCCAGACGGTCGTAGTCGTAGGAGGCGTAGCCCTTGGTGCGGCTCTTGAGGGCGTCGAAGAAGTCCGTGATGACCTCGCCCAGCGGCATATCGTAGGTAAGCTGCACCCGCTTCGGGGAGAGGTACTCCATGCCGACCGAGGTCCCACGCTTCTCGTGGCAGAGGCCCATGACGGCGCCCACGTACTCCTTGGGGCAGATGATGGTCGCGCGGACCATGGGCTCCCGGATCTCGTCGAAGTCCTCGGGCAGGTCGCTCGGGTTGGTGATCTCGACGGTCTGCCCGTCCGTCTCGACCTCGTACTTCACGCTCGGGGAGGAGGCTATGAGGTCCAGCCCGAACTCCCGCTCCAGCCTCTCCTGCACGATCTCCATGTGCAAGAGCCCCAGGAACCCGCTGCGGAACCCGAAGCCCATCCTCGAGTTCTCCGGCTCGTAGAAGAGCGAGGCGTCGTTGAGCTGGAGCTTGGAGAGCGCGTCCCTGAGGCGCTCGAACTCGTCCCCCTCGGTCGGGTAGAGGCCGCAGAAGACGGTAGGCAGGACCTCGGCGTAGCCCGGGAGCGGTTCGCTGGCGGGGTCCTTGGTCCTCGTCACCGTGTCGCCGACGCGGAGGGCCTCTATGTCCTTGAGGCCGGCTATTATGTAGCCTACCTCGCCCGGCCTGAGCGTCGGCAGGGCGGTCGGCTTGGGCGAGTAGCAGCCCACTTCGAGCAGCTCGAACTGCTCCTCCGTGCCCATGGCCTGGACGGTGTCCCCCTTGCTCAGCTCGCCGTCGTAGAGGCGGGCCAGGGAGATCACGCCGCGGTAGGGGTCGTAGTAGGAGTCGAAGACAAGGGCCCGGGTCTGCTCGCCGCGCGTCGTCGGCGGGGGGACCCGGTCCACGACGCGGTTCAGCACGTCTATGACGCCCTCGCCGGTCTTGGCCGAGATCTTGAGTATCTCGTCCTCATCTACCCCGAGAAGCTCGACGAGCTCCTGGGTGGCGGCCGGCACGTCGGCGACGGGAAGGTCTATCTTGTTGAGGACGGGGATGATCTCCAGGTCCTGCTCCATCGCGAGGTAGAGGTTCGCGAGCGTCTGGGCCTGGATGCCCTGGCTCGCGTCCACGACGAGCAAGGCCCCTTCGCAGGCGGCTATCGCCCTCGACACCTCGTACGTGAAGTCCACGTGGCCCGGGGTGTCAATGAGGTTGAGCATCCAGTCGCCGTCGTCCCTCTTGTGGAGGAGGCGGACGGCCTGGGCCTTGATGGTGATGCCGCGCTCGCGCTCGAGTTCCATGGTGTCCAGGATCTGGTCCATCCGCTCCCTCTCGGGGACGGCCTCGGTTATGTCCAGCAGCCTGTCGGCGAGGGTGCTCTTGCCGTGGTCGATGTGCGCGATTATGCAGAAATTGCGGGTACGCTCGATGTTTTTCACCGGCCGAGTTTACCATGATTGCCCCTTTGCTCCCCGTGTGTTACATTCTCTCGGTTACGCAAGTATCACACGGAGGAGCAGCGTGCCCGCACCATCCAAGCGCGATAAGCAGAGCGTCAAGCGTTTCGAGCAGAAGCGCGGCGAGAGGACCCGCCTGAGGAACCTCTCCAAGAACTTCTACAAGGCCGTGGACGCGGGCGACGAGGAGACCGCCAGGACTCTTCGCGACGAGTCGCAGAGGGCCTTCGCCCGGGCCGCGACGAAGGGGATCATCCACCCCAACAAGGCCGCCCGCAAGATCGGCCGCTTCGACAAGGCGCTCGCCGGCCGCGGCGAGTAGCCCATCACCGAGAGGAACCCCGAAGCTCGACGGGGTGGTCCCCTGGGGCCGCTCCCTCGACGAGTACGCAAGGATGTTCGCCCTGAC
>JAUJMB010000090.1 GCA_030447045.1 Rubrobacteraceae bacterium
AGAAGGAGGGCGGCACCGTCACCGCCGCCAACGCCAGCGGCATCAACGACGGCGCCGCGATGATGCTCGTCACCGGCGAGAAGAAGGCCGAGGAGCTCGGCCTGCCCGTGGCCGGCAGGCTCGTCTCGGCCGCCGTGGCCGGCGTCGAACCTTCGGTGATGGGGACCGGCATGATCCCGGCCTCCAGGATGGCGATGAAGAAGGCCGGCCTCTCGGTCGACGACCTCGACGCCGTCGAGGCCAACGAGGCCTTCGCCTCCATAGCCATCGCCGTCGGGCGCGAGCTCGAGGTGCCGGAGGAGAAGCTGAACCCGGTGGGCGGCGCCGTCGCCCTCGGCCACCCGATAGGCGCCACCGGCGCCGTGCTCACCGTCAAGATCCTGCACCACCTGGAGCGCACGGGCGGCCGCTACGGCCTCGTCACCCTCTGCATCGGCGGCGGCATGGGCATCGCCGCCATCTTCGAGAAGGTGTAGGGGAGCCGTCAGCTTCTAGCCGTCAGCTCTCAGCTAAAAGCATTGAGCCGAGGGGCCCGGTACATTTCCGTACCGGGCCCCTCGGCTATTGGTTGGCTGACCGCTGGGAGCGAGGGCCGCAGGCCCGATGCGTGCTGAGAGCGGAGGCGCAGCCGGAGCGGGCCGAGAGCCGACGAAGCCGGCGTGCGGCGACGACCGGGGGGAGGAGCCCCTACGCGGCCCCGGTCTTGAGGTCTATCTCGAAGTGCTCGGCGCTGCCCTCCCACCGCTTGCGCTCGGGGAGGTCGAGGCTGCGGAGCAGGTGCAGCATCCCGGCGTTCTCGCGCATGACGAGCGCGTGCAGGCGCTTTATGCCCCTCTCGCGGGCGGCCTCGATGAGGTGGCGGGTGAGCCCGATGCCAAGCCCCCGGTTCTGAAACCGGTCCTCGACCATCGCCGCGTACTCGGCCGCGTCGGTCTCACCCTCGCGCTCGTAGCGGACGACGCCCACGATCTCCTCGGGGTTCTCGGGGTCGAGCGCCACCAGCGCGAACCTGTCCCGGCCGTCCACCTCCGCAAAACGCCGGGCCTGACCGTCGGAGAGACGCTTCAAGGGGCCGAAGAAGCGCAACTCCACCGACCGGTCGCTCGACCGGCCCACCAGACGCTGCAACGCCGCGGCATCCCCCGGCCGGATCTCCCGCACCGGCACGCAAACCCCATCCCTTAACGCCAGCATCTCCGGGCCGCCCATCACGAAGGCCCCTCTGCAGAACGGCACCTTTTGTATCTATGTGCAAATAGCATATAACGGGAGTCTACCGCATTGGTGGCCGGGAGAAACGCGCGGGGTGGGGCGCGTGTTAGAAGATTAACTTTCGGGGAGATCCTTTTTGCGGTGCGAGGCGATTCTGGGGCGGACGAGTTCGAGGAATTCGTCCGCGTTCACCTCCATGTATTGGGCCAGTTGTTCGGGGGTGAGGTGGCCTGACATGGCCTGCATCAGCGCTTCGCGCTGCGTTTGGAGTAGTTGCAGGGCGCGGCGGTGGTCCTCTTCGAGGGAGCCGGTCCACGCGTTGGCCGCCTCTTGCGCGGCCTCGTGGAGGGTCTTGCCCTCGAGGACGAGGGCGGCGAGCTCGACGGCGCGGTAGGTGCTGGAGGAGAGGCGGCGTTCGGCGCGGACGAGGCCGACGGCCGTGTTGAGGCTGATGGCGTACCGCAGCAGGTTCGCTACGTGGCGGGCCTCCTCGGGGGATATCCCCAGCTTTGCGGACGGAGCCTCGTCCCCTTGCACGTCTAGCTGGACCTCTCTTCGGCCCGGCCGTCGCGGTTGGCCTCCTTCGGGGGGCGGGGGGAGAAGGCGCGGTGGCCGGTTATGGCCTGGCCCACGATGAGGGTGTTCACGTCGTTCGTGCCCTCGTAGGTGTAGACGCCCTCTATGTCCGCCATGTGCTCCATCACGCGGTAGTCGAGCAGTATGCCGTTGCCGCCGAGGACCTCGCGGGCCAGGGCCGCGGTGCGGCGGGCCTTGGCGACGTTGTTCATCTTGAACATCGAGACCGTCGGCGCGTCGAGGAGGCCCTCGTCCTTGAGGCGCCCTACCTGGATCGAGAGCAGCTGGCTCAAGGAGATCTCGTTGACCATCTCGACGAGCTTCTGCTGCACGAGCTGAAACGAGGCTATGGGTTGGCCGAACTGTCCCCGGGTCCCGGCGTAGGCGAGCGCCGTCTCGTAGCAGTCGGCGGCCTGCCCGAGCCCGTCCCAGCCGACCCCGTAGCGCGAGTGCGTCAGCACCGAGAGCGTCGAACCGAGGCCCGTCGCGCCCGGCAGCCTGGCCCCTTCGGGGACGTGGCAGTTCTCGAGCCTTATGTGCGTCTGCCAGGCGGCGCGCTGGGAGCCCTTGCGGGGGAGGACGTCCGTGTGGAAGCCGGGGTTGTCGCCCTCGACGAGGAAGCCCGAGATCCTCCCGTCCTCGGTCCTCGCCCAGATGACGGCCACGTCCGCGAAGGAGGCGTTGCCGATCCACTTCTTCTCCCCGTCGAGCCTGTAGCCGCCGTCCGCCTCGACGGCGGTGGTCGCCAGGGAGCCGGGGTCGCTCCCGGCGTCGGGCTCCGTGAGGCCGAAGCAGCCGATCTTCTCGCACCGGGCCATCCCGGGGAGCCAGCGCCGCTTCTGCTCCTCGGAACCGAGCTCGTGTATGGCGGTCATCGCGAGCCCGCTCTGGACGTGCAGAAAGGTTGCCAGGCTCCCCGACCCCCGCGCCAACTCCGCGATGGCGAGCCCGTAGGCCACGTTGTTCCACCCCGCGCAGCCGTACTCGGGGGAGAAGGTGCCGCCCATGAGGCCCAATTCTCCGAGCCCGGGGAGCAGATTGAACGGGAACTCGGCCCGGTCCCAGTGCTCGGCGGCCGAGGGGATCACCTCCCGGTCAACGAACCCGCGCACCGTCTCCCGAACCTCCCTCTCGGCGTCCGAGAGCAGGCGGTCGGCCTTGATAAAGTCCGTAGACCGGACCCCGCTGCGTACCCCGTCGGGCGTAATGGTCATTCAGATCCCCCACCGTCAGCCGTCTCTGCGGCCAATATATGTGCCGGACCAACCAGGGTCAATCCGCCGGACCGTGGTGGGCGCCGATGCCCGCAGGTGGGGTGAAAGGGAAAGGAGAAGACGCGGACACCGGCTGGATCTTACTAATACCCTACCGAACCCACCCGTCAACGCCTACGGTGCCCACTCGCCCGAAAAATGGGCCGAAGTGTGTACAAAACCCCCACCGACGCCCCAAAATCCCCCATCCTGTTCCCGGGAAGTCGCTTATCTTGGCCGCTCCGGATCCCTCCCGCCACCGAACCTCCGGGCACAGATGGTGGGGACGGCGACGCTTCACCGCTAGGTGCAAATTGACACTATATGCGTGAAGAATATAATCGGTTGGAGGTCCGGGCTGCGGGTTGCAACAGATCAGCGGCTACGGGCGACGGTATGTGTCCGGTCTCTGAGTTTATGAGAGGTAGAGGTTTATGAAGAAGGCGTTGTACGAGGCGGTTTTGCGGGACGTTGACCTGTACGAGGATCTGGCCCGCAGGGCCGAGGGTTCGGCGGACGACGAGCTCGCGGGGTTCTTCCGCGAGGTACGCGACGAGAACCGGCTCAGGGCAGAGAAGGCCCGGCGGTTGCTCGCCCAGCGGGTCGCCGAGTAGCGGCGTTCGAGAGGAGCATGAGAGTAGCTTTCATAGGACCTGTGGGATCGGGCAAGAGCACCCAGGCGCAGAGGTTGTCGTGGTCGCTGCCGTTCTACAACCGCAGTCCGAGGCTCTCTACGGGGGATCTGGTGCGGGCCCAGATCGAGGCCCGGACGCCTTTGGGGACGCAGATAGGGGCCTACCACGACGCGGGAGATCCCGTCCCCGACGAGGTAGTCTTGGGGTTGCTGCTGCCGCACGTGCGGACGGCGGGCGGGTTCGCCCTCGACGACTTCCCCGCCAACCTGGGGCAGGCGGAGGCGCTGGACGCGGAGCTAGAGGAGCGCGGCACGTCGCTGTTGCACCACGTGATCTCGCTAGAGGGGCCGTCGGACGAGGAGCTAGTGGAGCGGGTCCTCGGCGGCCGGGTGCACAGCCGGGCCACGGACGTCCCCTACCACCTGAAGAACGACCCGCCCCCCGAGCCCAGCGAGAGGCTCGACCCCGGGCCGTTCGTGCGGCGGGACGACGACACCGAGGAGTCGCTCAGGCGGCGTCTCGACGCATACCGCCGGGAGCACGCGGCCCTCAAGAAGCATTACGAGGATCGGGGCGTGCTCAGGGTCGTTGACGCCCGGCAGCCGCTCGCTGGGGTGGCAGAGGACGTGCTCGGCGCGCTCGGCCACCCGGAGAGGCCGGGTTACTACGCGGTCTAGGATGGGTTTTTCGAGACGGAGGAGGGCCACGTGCCCGTAAAGATCACCGAAAACACTAGCATAGACTACGACGTCAAGGGCGAGGGGCCGCCGCTGCTCCTCGTCAACGGGCTCGGCTTCGGGCGGTGGAGTTGGTTCAAGCAGGTCCCGGCCTTCTCGCGGCACTTCCGGACCATCACCTTCGACGTGAGGGGGGAGAGGGGCCTGCGCAACGGCGTTGCCGACCTCACGGGCGAGGTCATCGCCCTCCTCGACCACCTCGGGGTTGCCAAGACGCACGTGCTCGGCACCTCCCTAGGCGGCTTCGTGGCCCAGGAGCTCGCGCTCGCGCGGCCCGAACTCGTGGACCGGCTCGTGCTCGTGTGCACGAGCTACGGGGGCAGGGCCCCCGAGGCGATGTCGCTGGGGGCATTGGCGGACATGATGGGCTTCGGTACCTTCAGCGCCGAGGCCGCCGTCCGCAAGGCGCTGGCGGCCGCGACCGGGGAGGTATACCGGGCGGAGAAGCCCGAAGAGTTCGAGAAGATCGTGCGCTGGCGGCTCGCCCACTCGCCCTCGGCCTTCTCGTACTACGAGCAGGCAAGGGCGGGGGCCCGGTTCGACCTCTCCGGGGAGGTCGGGCGCATAACCTCGCCGACGCTCGTGATCCACGGCTCCGAAGACCGCTACGTGCCGCCCGCCAACGCCCGCGCCCTGGCAGACGCGATACCGGGCGCGGAGCTGCGGGTCCTCGAGGACGCCGGCCACCTGGTGTTTATCGAGCGGTTCGACGACGTAAACCGGGAGGTCGTGCGCTTCCTCAAGTCCCGCGACGCCAGGCCTGCCCGCGAGACCGGTGGCCGGCCCACGGTGGAGGAGCCCCGGAAGACCGAAGGTTTGCTCCGCGGCGCCATAAGCGCCCTCCGTGGCTGGGTAGGTCGGGTGAAAGCCTGGATCGGGCTCTCCTGATCTCCACGTCTGGCGACGGTCCAAAACGGGTAGACTGTGTCTCGCAACATAAGGAGAAGACGCGGTCTATCTGGAGGACAAGATGAGCGAAGAGCGTACGGGCGGCAGCGGGACGGTCGGGACCCCGCCGATGCCTTTTGATCTTTGGACGCAGTGGATGCGGGCGAACATGGGCGCGATGACGGCGGCGCCGGGCGCCAGCGTCCCCTGGCTCGCCTCGCCCGGCGTCTCCACGAAGGAGGATGGCGAGAACGTTCCGAGCGGCGCGCTGCGGAACGACCCCCTGCTCTCCACGATGGAGAAGCTCTGGGACGCCAACCCCGTGCAGAACGTGCTGCCCATAAACTGGGTCGAGATAGGCAAGTCCCTGCAGACCCTCTGGCAGCGCGAGCTGGCCGACCCGGTAAACGCCATGCAGCGGGCCGCCGACTTCAACGCCAAGGTCTGGGGTGCCGCCTTCGAGAACTGGCAGGACGCCGCCAACCGCTTCTGGGGCATCGAGAGCAAGAAAGAGGACGAAGAAGAGGGACGCCCCGACAAGCGCTTCGCAGCACCCGAATGGGCCGAGAACCCGTTCTACGAGACGCTCAAGGAGTCGTACCTGCTCGCCTCCGAGTACCTCCTGGGCGAGGTCGAGGCCACAGACGGGCAGGACACCGACGAGCAGCGGCGCCTCAGGTTCCACCTGCAGCAGTTCGTTGACGCCATGGCCCCCGTCAACTACCTCCTGACCAACCCGCAGGCCCTCAAGCGGGCCTTCGAGACCGGCGGGGCGAGCCTCGCCGAGGGCGCAAGGAACCTGCTCGCGGACCTCGAAGAGGGCCGGATGAACATGACCGACGCCACGGCCTTCCAGCCGGGGGAGAACCTCGCGATCACGCCGGGCAAGGTCGTCTACCGCAACGATCTCATAGAGCTCATCCAGTACGAGCCGACGACGAACAAGGTCCGCGAGACCCCGATAGTCTTCTTCCCGCCCTGGATCAACAAGTACTACATCCTCGACCTCCAGCCGAAGAACAGCATGGTCAAGTACCTCGTGGACGAGGGGTACACCGTCTTCATGACCTCCTGGAAGAACCCGGACGCCTCGATGGAGGACACCAAGTTCG
>JAUJMB010000014.1 GCA_030447045.1 Rubrobacteraceae bacterium
CCTGCTGCTGCCGGAGGAGTACTGAATCCGGGCCGCCAAGGACGAGGACGTGGTGAGCCGGACGGAAGTTTCCATGCGCCGCGACGCACCGCCGCTGCTCATCCGCGCGGCCCGCGCCGCCGCCCGGGCAGCCCGGTACATACGCCCAGCGGCGGCGTAACGAGCATCCTGGCCGGGGGGCTTCGGAGTCCTTGCCCTTGCCCGTTTCTCCGCCATGTCAGGAGAGGAGCCGAAAGTCGAGGTTACCCCTCCCCGAGATGGCGCCCTGGGCAAGATCAACGCCTCGATGCGGCTACCGGACGACGGGATTGGCTAGCGGCTCGAATCCGCTTACGCGGCACTCGGCCACGTCCCCCTCCTGCACGACCACGGCCCCCGGCGTCCCGGTCGAGATCACGTCGCCGGGCAGCAGGCGCATGATTCTGGAGTGGAAAGCGACTAGCCAGTAAGGCGGGAACGTCATGTTGGATACCGTGTTTCGGCGGCGTACCTCGCCGTTCAGGACCGTGGAGACCTCGAGGGCCCCAATGTCCCTAATCTCGTCGGTCGTCACGAGTTCGGGGCCGAAGCTGAAGAAGGTGTCGAAGCTCTTCGCGCGGGTAAGGTAGCGCGGATTCTTGCGCAGGATGTCCTCCGCCGTCATGTCCAGCACCGTCGTGAAGCCCGCGACGAATGTCGGGGCCTCCCCTTCGGTGATGTTCCTCGCCTCCTTGCCGATGACCACCGCGAGCTCGGCCTCGGCCGTCACCCGTTGCGACTGTTCGGGGAGCCGGATCTCCTCCCCGGGACCGATGATCGTGGTGTCCGGGCGCATGAAGCTCGCCGGCTCTTCTGCGGGGGCCGTCTCGTCCAGGTCGCCGGCGTGCTCGACGTAGTTCAACCCGATGCCCCAGATCTTGCGCGGCCGGCGATAAGGCGGCGCGTACGAGGCCCGGGATAAGGGCACCACTTCATCCGAGACGTCCTTCAGACCCGCCGCCGAGAGCTCGTCCAGCCAGCGCCGGAGATCTCCGAGGTGATCTCCGGCGACGAGGTGCAGAAGCTCCGTGGGCCATCCCGTGCCGAACGAGTCGTTTATCGCGATCAACGGTACCGCGCCACCGTCGAGTACTACGGCCGCCGTCTCCGTCCCCTCTAGCCTCACCGTTGCCAGCCTCAACCTTGTCTCCTCTCGCCGCGGGTCCAGGTCATCCAGCATCCGCCGTTATGATGCACGAACCGACAACGCCCCACGTCTTCGCTTCCTACCTGCGCGGGCAGAATCACGTGCACGCCAGGCCGTGGTTCGGGGTTAACAAGGCGGCGTATGAAGCGCTGAGAAGACCGAGGGCGGTGAAACTCCTGTGGGACAAGGAGGAGCGGGCGGTCGGCTTCCGCCCGAGCCACGAAAACAGCCCGAAAGCCTACCCGGTCAACAAGACCAAGCCGCAGGGCGTCCACGACGTTGCCGCAGCGGCTTTTCTCAAGCATTATGGCATCGCCAACGATCGGTGCAGGCGCTACGCCGCCGAGATGGAGGACGGGGATCTCCTCTTCTACCTCGACCGCGACGAAAAGAAGCCCACCGAGGGCGTCTAACGGTCGCCGATATGCGGAAAAGCCCCCGAACACGCCGTGGTTCGGGGGCTCTCTATCGGGCAAGGACGCCGTAGAGTCCCTTCTTTTGCTCTCGTACGCGTTTGTAGCCTGCCCAGTCGAACGCTTTGAGGAACTCGGCGGCTTTACGCGCGCCACGGACAAAGAGATCCACCTTGTCCTCGTCCTTCATGTCGAAGTCAAGCCAGCCGTGCTCGCCGGTGTCGATGTGGGAGACCAGATTCTTGTAGTCGGGGTTGCGCGTTATGAAGTCGTAGTCGAGGCAGTGGCTCGCGGAGCGAAAGACCGCCGCCCCGAGTGGCAAGGGCCAATCGATCTTCTCGGCCCGTCTCTTGTCGGTGCCCAATTTTGCGCCGAAGGTGGGGGCCTTCGGGACCTCGTTCTGCAGGTGGAACAGGTCGATCGGGAAGTTGGACATGATGCCCCCGTCGACGAGGGTGCAAACCTTGGGGAGTTCCTCTGTGTAGCCCGCCAACTCGTCCCACCTGTCTCGAGCTACCTGACCTTGCGGCACGTCTTCAATCCGCAGAGGGGAGAAGAAGGCCGGTATCGACATCGAGGCGCGCACGTACAGCGCCGGGTCCACCTCGTCGGGGTGGTGCCAGTAGAGGGACGCCATCTTGGGAAACTCGACCTTCGTCTGCGTGGAGACATCGGCGGCGACCAACGCCAGGTGCGGGTTCGCCTCGTCCGGCGCTAGTGGCCGTCCGTCCCGAGTTCTTAGCCCCTCGGGCATAGTCGCCATACGGTCACGCAGCGCCCTGCTCGATGCAACGCCTTCGTCTGCGAGAAGCCCCGAAAGCCACTTGAAGAACTCGTCGCCTGGGTTGAGCCCCAGGTTCCAAACCAAGCTGTCTATTACCTGCATCCCCTTCCAACCCAGCTTGACGAGATTTGGGTCTCGGACCAAGGCGGCGACAAAGTCTCGCGCGTCGGCGTTGCCGTCGACGAATTTCCAGAAGTCGACGTTCGCAAGCGCCTCGATGATCCTCCCGCTCTTGCGCTGGATTGGCGTCCCCAGGCCAGCGACAAGCACCGCGTTGATGGATCCCGCCGAGGTGCCCCCGACGCGCAGGAACCGTATTCCCATCTCTTCTAGTACGTACGTGTAGCCGACCAACGCCACCCCGAGCACGCCCCCGCCCTCCATCACCAGGTCGACGTACTGGTGTCCCTCGTCATCTACTACGTCAGAGAACGCCTTACCCTCGCACGTCTCCTTCAGTTCGCCTATGAGGTCGAGGACCCGATTTGCTTCCGTGAAGTCGTCTGCGTTCAACCTCTTGCTCCCTTCGTACTTGTACTTGTTGACCGTGGCGGCGGAAGGGCGCTTCTCCTCCAAGTATGTTGGTGAGTTTTGGCTGGGAGCGTTCGGCCGAAACCGGGGGGATTCGGGGCAAGACCACGATTGAGCCGAAGCCATGCCAACGCTCTACCGCACGCGACCGCCGTCCCTCGAGGGCGCGCCGGAGTCGCGCTGCGGGATCAGCACGGCGACGATTACCGGCACCACGACGTTGATGAAGTTCTCCGTGCCCTTGCTGAGGTCGAGGCCGAACCTCGTCGCGACGTAGACCACGATCGCGCTGATCCCCGCGGCGAGGATCTTCGTATTGGGCGTGAAGTTGTCCCAATCCTCGACCCACAGATATCCGACGATGACCGGAACCAGCGCGTTGATGAGGGTCTCGGTCTGCTTGTCGAAATCCAGCCCAAACTGTGTCGCCAGGAAGGTTATGATCGCGAAAAGGATGGTCGCTTTGACTTTGTTCGTGAGTCTGAAGCTTCCCATGGCATCCTCCCTCCTAGGGACGCCCCCGGCGCGCCCCGCCGCCAAACGGTCTCCATGAGAGCAGGCGACGATGAATTCCCGATGAATCGACGGCGTGGTGCTGTGTGCTGCGCGGCGTACCGCGCTACGCTCTCGAGGCATTGGATCGCGGAGGTTGACCGGCACGTACCAAGCGTTGAATTCTCGGTAGACGCTCGGGACACTGAAGGATTTTCACGAATCGTCTTGGATTCATCGGGTACTCATTCCTAGTTCATCGCCGCCTGCTCTCATGGAGACCCTCTCATTGGAGACCGTTAAGCGTCCTTAAGGTTGGATAGCAGCTAACTGCTAAAGGGGTTGTCTAGTTGCTACGGGAGTCGTCTAGCTAGCTTGTGCAACAAGGTGAGCGGAAAGGAGTGTGCTCGAAAGGTTGTAGAGGAAGGTGTTGCGTTGTGCACGAGAGTGGGTCTTGGACCTCCCGACGACGGTCCGCCCCAAAACGAGGAGGTTGGCAGTGGCGATACCAGAACCGACGAGGTGTTGCTTCTACTTTATCGAGGAGGGCACCAAGAACGAGCACGTGGCGGTGGGGTCGAACGGCAACATCCTGCGCTGGAAGAACACGAACGGCAACGAGCAGCAGTGGCTGATCATCCCGATCAGCGCCCAGAAGTGCAAGATCATGACCCGCCAAAATGGCGAGTTCATGGCCGTCGGATGGGACGGCAACATCCTGAGGTGGGCGAACACCAACGGCCCCGAGCAGGAGTTCTCGTTCGTGAACCAGGACTCCTCCGGGCGCTGGAACATCCAGGAAAGCACCAAGAACGAGTTCGTGGCCGTCGGGTGGGACGGCAACATCCTGAGGTGGGCGCAGAGCAACAAGAACGACCAGCGCTTCAAGCTGGTCGCGGCACCCGGCGAGAAGGCGAAGCCTTCCGTCCAGCCCGGACAGCACCAGCCCGGAGAGATCCCGGGCGCGCCGGAGATCACCGCTTGGAACCAGGCCCCCCCCGAGCGGTCCCCCTTGTACCTGGTCGGAGAGATGACCCTACCCGCGGTGCTGGTGAACGACGGGGGCTTCTCCGACAAGATTCAGCAGGTCGATACCACCCCCTACTACGTGCTCTCCCGGCACCAATACTGGGACAGGTCCTCGGGCCGGGGCTTCTACCAGCAGTACGAGGAGGCCATCGAACGGACCCACAAGTACACGCTGAAGGTCGGCTTGACGGAGAAGCAATCCTCCGAGATCGAGCGCACCCTCACCATAAAGATAACGGAGAAAGGCGAATTTAACCTCGACATCGGAGGCGAGGTCAGCGGCGTTAAGTTGGGATTCAAGGGGGCGTCCTCGATACAGCAGGAGTTCACGAACCAGCTCAGGGTCAAGACCACGACCGAGACGACCAGCGTGACGGAAGAGACGAAGGAAGTGACGGTAAAGATACCGCCTGGAAAGCACGCGAGGGTCCTGTATACGCTCGTCGACCGCTACACGCTTAAGAGGTACGACGGGGCCCAGATAGGCGAGTGGGAGGTCGTCTCGAAGACGGACACGGACGAGCAGTCCTTCAGTCCCCCGGACATCTCCGTCACCCCTATCGACCCAAATGTGCCCGGGCCGATGTTGGATCTTGTCGCCCCCAGGGTCGCCACGGTGACGCCGCCAGACGGCAAGAAGAACGTGGCGCGCGGCACCACCCTCACGGCCACCTTCTCCGAGAGGATGGACCCCGCAACCATCACGGCCTCGACCTTCCAGCTCTTCAGGCTCAACCCCGGCAAAGATCCCACGCGGGTTACGGACGTGAGGGTAACCTTGGATCCGGATGGCACGAAGGCCACGCTCAACCCCTCCAACCGGCTCGCGGCCGACAGGAGGTACAGGGCGGTAGTGACCACGGCAGCGAAGGACGCGGCGGGGAACGCGCTCGACCAGGATCCCAGTGCACAGGACAGCCAGCAAAAGGTCTGGACCTTCACCACCGCGAACAGCTAGGGCTTGGCGGGTACAAGGCAGAAAGGGCAAGAAGGGTCGGGGTGTAGTAGAAGCTCCGGCCCTTCTTCTCGGGGTGCGAACCTTGCTGGGGGCGGGAAGGAGCTCGACGTGGCAGGTGGTGCGGGAGGACGCGAAGAGGTTCAAGCCGGAGGCCTTGCACGTGCCCCCGTAGGCGCGATTCCGTGGAACCCCAGACTGGCTCCCCCGACGGGCGTCAAGTCCGTCCTCAAGTACCCTGGCAAGCGATGATCTACTGCGACCCGCCCTACGTGCACGGCACGCGCAAGGTGGACGACATCTACGAGCTGGAGATGACGGAGGAGGACCACGCCGAGATGCTCCCGGCCCTCGACGACCATCCCGGCCCTGCGGCGGTGGCGGGCTACCCGCACGAGCTCTACCACGAGATGCTCGCTGACTGGCAGGCGGTCTACACGAGGGGATACTCACAACCCGGCGCGCAGCCGCGCGTCGAGGCGCTGTGGCTGAACCGGGTCGCCGTCGAACGCGGCCCCGGGGGAAGCAGGCTCGGTGGGCGCGAGGAGGCGGGGGAGGGCGCAGCGTGAAGCAGTTTAACCGCTAGGAGCACACCAAAGCCACGGCCAACCCGGGGGTCCCAGGGGATGTCCGCCCCGCGCCCACCGGCCTCGTCCACGCGCCCCTACGGGACGGCCGTGACGAGCCCACCGTCTATCTGCAGCGAGGTCCCCGTTACGTATGAGGCGGCGGGGGAGAGCAGGAACGTCGCCGCCCGGCCGAACTCCCGAGGGTCGCCGTAGCGGCCGAGCGGTATGCCCTCGCTCACCGTCCGGCGCTGCTCCTCCTCGCTGATGCCTCCCTCCTCCGCCCGCGCCTGGTCCATCCACCTCACCCGTGCGGTGTCGAAGCGCCCAGGTGCCAGGGCGTTGACCCTGACCTTCGGCCCGAACTCCAAGGCCAGGCACTTGACGAGTGCGGCGACGCCGGGGCGCAGGACGTTCGAGGAGTCGAGCATGGGGATGGGCTGGCGCACAGAGGAGGAGGTCACGAAGAGGACGGAGCCCCCGTCCTCCACGAGGGGCAGGAGACCGCGTAGGAGGCGCAAGGGGCCGCCTATCAGGAGGTCGAAGGCCCCCCGCCACTGCTCGTCGCTGAGCCCCAGGGCCGAGCCGCCCGGCGGTCCCCCGGCGTTGACGAGGACGCCGCCTATGGTGCCGAAGCGCCTTGTGGCTTCCTCGACCACCCCGTCCACGCCTTCCGGCGTTGCGAGGTCGGCCGCGCAGACGAAGGCCCTCCCGCCAAGCTCCCGCGCGGTCTCCTCGAGGGCGTCGGCGCTGCGGGCCACGAGGAGCACCCTGCCGCCAGCGGCGACTAGGTTCTCGGCGACGGCGCGTCCGAGCCCGCTGCTCGCGCCGCCGACCACAAACGCGGAGCCTTGCAGTAGGTCCTCGCGCCAAGGGTACGGGTTCTGTGTCTCGACGTCGTCCATCGGGTGCGTCCTTTCCATAGGGTCTTCGGGGCTATCGTGTGCATGATCTTCTTGGTCGTGCCCGACTCTCCAGGAGGCTACCTCTCCTTCAGGTCCGCCGCGATGGTCGCGAACTGGTCGAGTGCCGTTTGCAGGTCTTCGGTTATCTCCTGGGCGATCACGTCGGGATCGGGGAGGTTGGCGGAGTCTTCCAGGCTCTCGTCCCTGAGCCAGAAGAGGTCCAGGCTGACCTTGTCGCGCTTGAGCGGCTCCTCGCAGCCGAAGGAGCGCCAGCGGCCCTCTAGGTTCTCCTCGCTCCAGGTCGGCTGGCGGTCCTGGCGGTTTTCGGGGTTGTAGAGGTCTACGAATTCGTCGAGGTGGTGGCGGCGCATGGGGTTCTGCTTGAGGGTGAAGCGGGCGTTGGTGCGCAGGTCGTAGACCCAGAGTTCTCTGGTCCACGCGTTCTGGCGGGCGGGTTTCTTGTCCTGCTCGTCGGCCATCTTGAGGAAAAGCAGGAACGTGATCTGCTCGGTGTAGGCCATGTAGGAGAGCCCGTCTTCCCTCAGGAGGTGCGCGTAGCTCCGCGCCTTGTTGACGATCTGCTGCGTGTGGTTGTCCATGGAGGAAAAAGATACACCCAACCCGCCGCCGACGCTCGGTGCGTAGAAGCCTAGGGAGGTGAAATCACCGCTGCACCAGCTTGGGTAAACACGTTCGACGGGCCGCCAGAGTACGTGAGCCTACTCCTTGCCCACTTGTGGCTTCCCCCCGCTCATATCAAGTCCGTGAACCAGCTTGCCCTCAAAGGCTCGCTTCAGGACAGACTGCCTGAGCCGCGTTGCGCGCTTCAGGCCGATCTCTACTTGAGTCTCGACCTCCTCGATCACCGATAGTCGACGTTCGACCTCGGCGACGATCTCTGCCTGCTCGGCGAGGGGCGGCAATGGCAGCGGTAGGTCTCGACAAATTTCTAAGGTGAGGTTGAACTGTCCTGCCGTTGCCTTCGCACGACTACGAGATCGAGGGGGCGTTTTGCGGTTCCGAATCCACCTCAACGGCTACGTGACGGGGCAGGCTGTGCTGGTGGACGGGGGGATGGTCTGGGCGCTCTGAGGCCCGAAGTTCGGGAACACCGAACCCGCGAGGTTCGTGCCCCCGGACACCGATCGCCCCGGCCCCGTCGCCGCCCCGCGCGATATATACTGCCTCCGGTCGTTGGGAGGACGGCCCCCGGGATTCGCGAAGGGTCGCGCGGGCCGGCGAGATCCGAGGGAGGGCCGGATGAGCCCGGTACGCGCGCTGCCGAACCCGCTTGCGGCCACGGAGCAGGACCTCGAGCCCCCGGGCCGGGCCCCGCTAGATTTCCACCGGCGCCTGCCGGAGTACGCCGCTACCCCCCTCGTGAACGCGCCTGGCCTGGCCGGCTCTTTAGGCGTTAACAAGGTCTGGGTCAAGGACGAGTCTTGGCGGCTGGGGCTGCCGGCGTTCAAGATCCTCGGCGCCTCCTGGGCCGTGTACCGCGCCCTGGAACAACGCTCGGGTGGCATCGGGGGGTGGGGGAACGTCGAGGAGCTGAGGGGGCGCCTCGCGCCGCTCCTGCCCCTGACGCTCGCGGCGGCCACGGACGGCAACCACGGCAGGGCGGTCGCCCGCATGGCGAAGCTGCTCGGCCTCGGGGCGCGCATCTTCGTGCCGGCCGGCATGGTCCCGGCGCGCATCGAGGCGATCCGGTCGGAGGGGGCCGAGGTGGTGGTGGTCCGGGGCACATACGACGAGGCCGTTGCCCGTTCGGCGGAGGAGGCAGGCGGGCGTTGCCTGGTCATCTCGGACACCTCCTGGCCCGGCTACGAGGACGTGCCGCGCTGGGTCATAGACGGGTACTCGACGATCTTGTGGGAGGTGGAAGACGAGCTCGGGCGGCTCGGGGAAGGGAGACCCACGCTGGTCGTCGTCCAGATCGGGGTCGGGGCGTTCGCCGCCGCCGTCACGCGCCACTTCCGCTCCCCCAGCGTCTCCCCCCGCCCGAAGATCCTGGGCGTGGAGCCGGCCCGGGCCGCCTGCGCGCTCGCCTCGGCGGAGGCCGGGGGCATAGTCCACCTGCCCGGTCCCCACGACTCGATCATGGCCGGCCTCAACTGCGGATCCCCCTCGGTCGTGGCGTGGCCCGTGGTCTCCAAGGGCGTGGACCTGTTCGTGGAGATCGAAGACCGGTGGGCCCGCGAGGCGATGCGGATGCTGGCCGCGGCTGGGATCGTCTCAGGCGAGACCGGTGCGGCGGGGCTTGCCGGGCTTCTCGCCTTAACCCGGGAAGGGGACAGGGGGGAGCTTGGCCTGACGGAGGAGGCGCGCGTGCTCGTCTTTAACTGCGAGGGCGCCACCGACCCCGGGGCGTACGGGCGCATCCTGGCCGAAAAGGACGTCGCCCCGCCCGGGCCGTGATGGAGGGCGTGGCCTTCTCCTTGCGGGAGGGGCTGGAGATCATGCGCGGGCTCGGCGTCCCCGCCGAGGAGGACGTGCGGGCGACGGGCGGCGGCGCCAGGAGCGCCCTGTGGCGCCGTCTCCAGGCCGACGTGTACGGCGAGCCCATCCGGCGCACCGCCGCCGACGAGGGGCCGGCCTACGGCGCGGCCCTCCTGGCCGGCGTCGTGGCCAGGACCTACGGGGACGTCGGGGAAGCCTACGAGGAGTACTACCGGGTGTACCGCTCGCTGTACCCGGCCACGAGGGAGGCCATGTCCAGGCCCGGGGAGCTGGCTTCGGGAGGGGAGGGAGGTTCGGGGTAGGCCGCGGATGAGGGCTTCGCGGTTCGGTATAGATCTTGGGCGGGTTCTCGGGCCCGTGCGCGGGCGGGTTTCGAACCCTCCCCTACGGATGGGGTGGGGTGGACGGGGCCGTTTTCGGGGGCGTTGGATCTGCGTGCTATGATCGTCCGATGCACCGAAACGCGGCAGGTTCCGGTACCGCCCTTGCGGCGGGGCCTTCGGAAGAGAAACCCCTAGATTACCGGCCGGTCCTGCTGGCCGTGGCGGTGGCGACGGCGGGGGTGCTGCCGGCATTCCTCACGGGCGGTCTTGCGGTCCAGATCCGGGCCGAGATGGGCTTCGGGTCGGCAGCACTTGGGCTGGCGGTCGCCCTGTTCTTTGTCTCGGCCTCGACGGCGTCTGTGGTCATGGGGCGGCTGGTGGAGAGGATCGGCTCGCACCGCGGGATGCGGCTGGCGGTCTTCGGGAGCGCGGCCTCGCTGCTGTGCGTGGCGCTCTTCGCCGGCTCGTGGACCGGGCTGGTCGTCTGCCTGGTGTTCGGCGGGCTGGCCAACGCCGTCGCGCACCCGGCGACGCACCTCTCGCTGGCGCGTGAGGTACCGAAGGGCAGGCAGGGGTTGTCTTTCGGGATCAAGCAGGCCGCCATCCCCTCGGCCACGCTGCTCGCCGGGCTCGCGGTGCCCGGCATCGCCCTCACCTTCGGCTGGCGCTGGGCTTTTGCCGGCGGGGCCCTGCTCGCGCTCATCGTCGCCCTTCTCGTCCCCAAGGAGCGGCTCGGGGGCGTGAAGAAGGTCGCCGAGGCCCGCTCCTCCGACGCGCCCATCGGGCCGCTCGTGCTGCTGGCCTTCGGCATCGGGCTTGGGTCCGCGGCGGCCACGCCTTTAGGGGCTTTCGTCGTGGAGTCTTCGGTGGCGACGGGGCTCGGGGTGGGTGCTGCGGGTCTGCTGCTGGCGCTCGGGAGCGCGGCGAGCATCGTCGTGCGCGTGCTCTTCGGGCGGCTGGCGGACGGGATGGGGGGAGGGCGGCTGCTGCTCGTGGGCGGGATGCTCGGCGCCGGGGTCGCCGGGTTCGTCATGCTCGCGACGGGCTCCCCGGCGCTCGTGGTGCCGGGCGTCCTGCTGGCTTTTGCGGCCGGGTGGGGCTGGCCCGGGCTCTTCAACTTCGCCGTCGTCAGGACCAACCCGGGCGCGCCCGCCGCGGCCACGGGCGTCACGCAGACCGGGGCCTCTGGCGGGGCGGCGGTCGGCCCGGTCCTCTTCGGCCTGGTGGTCGAGGCCGCGGGGTACGGGACGGCGTGGCTGCTCTGCGGCGCGCTCGCGCTCGCGGCGCTCGTGGCGATCCTCGCCGGGAGGCGGATGGTCCTGCGGGCGTCGTCCTCGGCCGTCCCCCTTACAAACGCTCCAGAAAGCGGGTAACGTGGCCCACGTGAAGTCCGTCCTGCGCAACGAGAACCCTTTCGCTTTTATCACCGTCCTGGTGGTGGCCGCCGTGGCGCTCGTCGCGGGGGTGTGGGGGAGGGTGTGGAGGCTCGGGTTCCCGCCGCAGACGATATGGGACGAGATCTACTTCCCCGTCATGGCGAGCAAGTACCTGCGCGGCGTCGAGTTCTTCGACCTGCACCCGCCTCTGGGCAAGTTCATCATCGCCTGGAGCATCGCGATCTTCGGCGACACGCCCTTCGCCTGGCGCCTGATGCCGGCGATCTTCGGCTGCGCCCTGATAGCGCTCGCCGGCGCCGTGGGCTGGTACCTGTTCAGGGAGAGGGTGGCGGTGCCGCTACTCGTGCTCCTCTTCGCCGGGGAGACCATCCTCATCGTCCACTCCAGGACCGGCGTCATGGACATCTTCCTCGTCTTCTTCGTGATGGCCACCTTCTTTGTGGCCCTGTGGGCCAGGGAGTGGGGCCACGCCCTCGCGACGGCGGTGCTCCTGGGGCTCGCCATAAGCGTCAAGTGGGCGGCGTTCCCGGTCGCGATCCCCGCCGGGTACGTGCTCTGGAGGAAGGGGCTGCTCAAGCCCTTCGTCGCGAGCCTGTGGGTCTCGGTGCTCATCTACTTCGCGCTCGTGTACGTGGAGCGCCTGATCATCATCACCTCGAACCCCTTCGAGGCCTGGGTGGAGGTCTGGAGCTGGCACCTGCAGGCGGCGGACAAGGTGGACGCCGCCATACCCCACCTCTGGGGCTCGCCGTGGTGGAGCTGGCCGCTCATGCTGCGCCCGATCCGCTACGAGTACCTGGTGGACCTGGACGCGCGGCTCAGGGTCGTCCTCGCCATCGGCAACCCGCTCATGTGGTGGTCCAGCACCCTCGCCGTCCTCGCCGGCCTCGTCGCGCTGGCCCGGAGGGCGATCACGAAGACCTTCTCCCCGGACGACCCCCTGGTCCCGATAGTCCTGGGCTACGTGGTCATGCTCCTGCCCTGGGTTCCGGGCACCCGCATCCCGTACATCTACAACTACCTGCCGATCTACGCCTTCGCCCTGCTCGCGCTCGCGTACTGGCTGGTCAGGATCTGGCGCGGACCGCGCCTCGGGCCGTGGCTCGTCGCCGTCTTCTGCGCCCTGGCGCTCGCGGTCAGCCTCCTCTACCTCCCCCTGGCGACGACCCTCCCCATAGAGAAGGATGACCTGATGCGCCTGATCCTGTTCGAATCGTGGTTCTACCAGGAGTCCCCCGTACCCGGCAGCGGCTGCACGCCCCCCGACCCGGCCCCAGGCTGCTTCTAGCGGGCGGCCCTCAGCGGCCGGCCCCCGACTCTTCTTCTATGGTGTCCCCTGCCCGGATGCGTCCGGCCTCGACCACCCGCGCGCAGATGCCGCCGCGGTTCTTCAGGGCGCGCGTCATGCCCCGTTCGGAGAGGTCCTGCACGTGCCTGCACGGCGGGCGCGAGCGGTCGAACTCGAGGAGCACCTCCCCGACGCGAAACCTTTTGCGGCGAAGGTCCAGAAGCCTGATCCCGCGCGTGACGATGTTGCGGCGGTGCTGGCCCGACCTTATGCTGAGGCCCTGGGCCTCGATCTCGTCGAGGTGCTCGCCCTCGATCAGGGTGACCTCACAGACGTCCCCGTACTGGGCCCAGAAACCCGTCCCCTCGCAGTAGCGGTCGCCCTTGATGCCGCACCCCTCTACGGTCTCGACCTCCTCCACGCTCTCCATGGCCGCGCTGCCTTGCGCGGTTACGAAGATCTCCTCCACCCTGCCGCCCATGCTCTCCTCCGCATCAAGAGATTTATCTGCGGGGGCTAGTGTAAGCCGTGCCGTCGGCCCTCGCGCGTCTCCCCGTCCCGGTAGAGGGCTGTATCCCCGACCGACGGGGTAGATCAGGGGCGCGCCGCTGGTCCCGCTCTCGGTCTTCCGGGACGGCGCCGGTACCGTCCCGAACGCCGCCATCTTCGCCGACGGCCTGGAGGCAGGGCTCCTCGCCTGCACGGGCTTCGCCCTCCTGGCCATCCCGATAGCGCTCTTCGGCCTGCCCGGTAGAGAGAGCAAACCTTCATGAGGCCCTACTCCTCCGGCCTGCCGTACCCGCCGCCCCCTGGCGTCTCGACGGTAACGACGTCCCCCTCTTCGAGTTCCCGGCTCGTCTTCGGCGGGAGTTCTTCGCCGTTGAGGAGGTTCCGTCCGACCCGGCCCGGTTCCCCGCCTTCTACCCCCCCTGGGGCGTGGCGGCGGCGGTCGGTGAGGAGGGAGAGGCTCGCAGGTTGGAGGACTCGCACGGAGCGGACAATTCCGTCGCCTCCCCGGTGCTCGCCCTCCCCGCCGGAGCCGTAGAGCAGCTCGTAGCGCGCCACGCGCATCGGGTACTCGAGCTCGAAGGCCTCCGTCGGGGTGTTCAGGGTGTTGCTCATCCCGACGTGGACGCCGGAGGGGCCGTCCCCGCTCGCGCTCGCGCCCTGACCGCCGCCGATGGTCTCGTAGTAGGTCCATCCCGAGCCCCCGATAACGAGGTTGTTCATCGTTCCCTGGCCCTGCGCCGGGAGCGCGACGGCCCCCGAGAGGGCCGAGAGCACGGTGTCCGCTACGCGGCTGCTCGTCTCGACGTTGCCGGCCACGACCGCCGAGGGGCTCTTCGCGTTTACGAGGCTGCCCTCAGGGGCCTTTATCTCCAGGGAAGCGTAGGTGCCCGCGTTGGCCGGGACGTCCCCGGGCAGCAGGACGCGCAGGGCGAAGTAGCAGGCGGAGCGCGTCACCGCAAGCGGGCAGTTCACGTTGCCCCGCACGGCGTCCGAGGTACCGGAGAAGTCTATGCTCATGGAGTCGTCCGTTATGCGCACCTTCGCCCGGATCGGGATGTCGTCGTCCGTCGTTCCGTCGCCCTCCATAAAGTCCTCCGCCTCGTACTCGCCGTCGGGCAGCTCGCGGATGACCTCGCGGGTGCGCCTCTCCGTGTATGAGATGACCTCGTCGAAGGCGGCCAGCACTATCTCTTTGCCGCGGCGTTCTATAAGCTCCCCGACGCGTTCTTCGGCGATCTGGTTGCCCGCTATCTGCGCCCTGAGGTCGCCGCGCCTTATGGCGGGCGTGCGGACGTTGGCGAGCAGGAGGTCGAGCACGTCATCCACATAGTCCCCGCCCCGCACCAGCCTAACCGGCGGGATGATGATGCCCTCCTGGTAGATCTCTCGCGAGTCGCTGGGCGCCGAGCCGGGGCGCATCCCGCCCACGTCCGAGTGGTGGGCCCTCGTGACGGCGTAGCCCAGGATCTCACCCTGCAGGGCGACCGGCGAGACGAGGGTTATGTCCGGCAGGTGCGTGCCGCCGGAGTAGGGGTCGTTGATGGCGAAGACGTCGCCGGGCTCGGGATTGCGGCGCCGGATCGCCGCCACCGCCTCGGGCATGGCGCCGAGGTGGACGGGGATGTGTTCGGCCTGGGCGACCATGCGGCCCCTCGCGTCGAAGAGCGCCGTCGAGCAGTCGCGCCTCTCCTTGATGTTGGAGGAGTAGGAGCCCCTTATGAGGACCGCCCCCATCTCCTCGGCTATGCCGGCTAGAGCGCTGGCCAGGACCGAGAGGGTTACGGGATCCAACCGTCCGTTGCTCATCTCTTCTCCAATACGAGCGTCCCCACGCCGTCCACCACGCCCCGCCAGCCGGGACGGACTACGCAGGTGGACTCCTTGAACTCCACTATCGCCGGACCCTCGACCTCCGAGCCCCCGCCCATCCGCTCGCGGTCGAGGACCGGCACCTCGATCCACTCCCCATCGAAGTTCGACTCCCTCCGCCCGGATTCGGCGTCGCCTTCCACCGGTGGCTCATCCAGCTCCGGTTTCTCGACCGGCACGGTGGCGATGAGACGCATGTTCACCAGCTCAACGGACTCGTCGTCCATCCGGTAGCCGTAGCGCCGTTCGTGCGCCGCGTGGAAGCGTTCTTCCAGCTTCTCCACCTCCAGGGGCCTCTCGGCCTCGACGGTGAGTTCGAAGGACTGCCCCCGGTAGCGCAGGTCGGCCCGGCGAACGTACTCCGGCCCTTCGAGGTCTTTGGCGGCGGTGCTCTCCATCTCCTCGAAGACCCCCTTCATCTCCGCGGCCTTGACGTCCGCGAGGTCCGCGAGGTAAGGGCGCACGTAGTCCCGCCTGAGGTCGGAGATGGCGAGCCCCAGGGCGCTCAAGACCCCGCCCGCGCGGGGAACGAGGACGGTGCTCATGCCGAGCTCCTCGGCCAGCGTACAGGCGTGCATCCCGCCCGCCCCGCCGAAGGCCAGGAGGGCGAAGTCCCGGGGGTCGAGCCCGCGCTCGACGCTTATGACCCTGAGCGCCCGCACCATCTCCGCGTCGGCCACGCGCACGATGCCTAGCGCCGTCTCCTCGGCGTCCAGGTCCACCTTCTTGCCCAGGGCGTCCAGAGCTTTCTCCGAGAGTTCCCGCCTCAGCACCACCTCGCCGCCGAGCTCCGCCGCGTCCGCGAGGTACCCTAAGTACAGGTTCGCGTCGGTGACCGCCGGTTCCTCGCCGCCCTTGCCGTACCCGGCGGGGCCGGGCTCGGCGCCCGCAGAGTGGGGGCCGACGCGCAGAGCCCCGCCCGCGTCCGCCCAGGCGATGGAGCCGCCACCGGCGCTCACCGTGTGCACGTCGACCATCGGGAGCTTTATGGGGACGCCGGCGATCACGGTCTCCGTGCTCGTCTGCGCCTCGCCGCCCACGACGGGCGCGACGTCCGTGCTCGTGCCGCCCATGTCGAAGGTCAGGAGGTCCCGGTGCCCACCCAACCCCGCTACGTAGGCCGCGCCGACGACCCCGCCCGCCGGTCCAGAGAGGACGAAGGCCGCCGCGTCCTCTACGGCGTCTTCTATGGTGACGACCCCGCCCGCAGACTGCATGATCAGGGGCGAGGGCATGCCGGCCTCCTCCACCTTGCCGCCCAGGTTCTTGAGGTATGCGGCGAGCTTCGGGGCCAGGTAGGCGTCGGCGGCGGTCGTGGAGAACCGCTCGTACTCCCTGAACTCCGGCAGAACCTCGCTCGAAAGCGAGACGTGCAAGCCCGGCAGCGCCTCTCGCAGAGCCTCCCCGGCCCTCTTCTCGTGCTCCGGGTGCATGAACGCGAAGAGGAAGCACACCGCGACCGCCTCCACATCGGCCTCGCGGATGGCCGAGACGGCGCTCTCCAAGCTCTCTTCGTCCAGCGGTTCGACCTCGCCCTCCGGCCCCATCCTCTCCTTCACGGTGAAACGCAGCTCGCGGGGGACCAGGGTCGGCGGCCTATCCTGGGTCAGGTCATAGAGCGCGGGCCGGTTCTGGCGCGCGATCTCCAAAACGTCCCTGAACCCTTCGGTCGTAACGAGCGCCGTCCGCGCGCCGCGGCGCTCGAGCAGGGCGTTCGTCGCCACCGTCATGCCGTGGGCGAGCGCGCGGAGGGCGTCGGCCTCCACCCCCGAGGCAAGGATGGCGTTCATCACGCCCACGGACTGGTCCCGTGGCGTCGAGGGAACCTTGGCCGTGACCAACGCCCCTTCGGAGAGGGCCACCAGGTCGGTGAACGTGCCGCCTACGTCTACCCCGAGCCGTACGTCATTCACTAGTAACCTACTCCCAACTGGTCTCGAGAATACCTTCCCTCTACTCTGGACCCATCACGCAACACCATTCGTACATCGCGCAGGGCCAAGATCTCGCTCGTCGGGTCACCGTCCACCGCCAGGAGATCCGCCCTCTTGCCCGGCTCCAGCGAGCCCACCTCGTCGCCCAGACCCAGGAGGTCGGCGGCCGCCGAGGTCCCGAAACGCAGTGCCTGAACGGGGCTGGCCCCCGACTCCACCATCAGCGTCAGCTCGTCGGGCAACGTGCCGTGGGGATGCCCCGGTGCGCCGCAGTCGGTGCCGGCCGCTACGGGCACCCCGGCCTCCAGCGCCAGACGGAAGGCTTCCCGAGACGCTTCGAGCACCTCGGCGGTCTTGCGCCGGATGTACTCCGGCGCCCCGAGCTCCGGGCCCCTCTCGCTCATCGCCCGGTAGACCGACATGGTCGGCACCAGGTAGGTCCCCGACTCGCGCATCCGCCCGGCGGTGTCGCGATCTATAAAGCTGCCGTGCTCGATGGAGTCCACCCCGGCGTCCAGGGCGTTGCCTATCGCCGCCACCGAGTAGGCGTGGGCGGCGACCTTCCGGCCGGCCTTGTGGGTCTCCTCGACCCCGGCGCGCATCTCCTCGACGGTGAGCTGCGGAGAACCGGGCTCCTCGGCGTGGCCGTAGACCCCTCCCGAGGCCATCAGCTTGATGCACGTGGCGCCCGCCTTGAGCTCGCTGCGCACCGCGTGGCGCACCGCCTCCGCGCCGTCGGCCTCGCGCCCGAGGAACCAGCCGTGGCCGCCGGTCATGGCGATGGCCCGGCCCGCGGCTATCACCCTCGGACCGGGGAGGACTCCCAGCCCCACGGCCCGGGCTACGTCGATCGAGAGACCATCCGTCGCGCCGACGTCGCGGACGGTGGTGACGCCGGCGCGGAGGTGGAGGGCGGCGTTGTTGGCACAGCGCAGCGCCGTGAGGGCGCGCGACTCGCGTTCGACCACCTCGTGGGGCTCCGCGGAGGCCGACCAGACCAGGTGGACGTGGGCGTCTATGAGGCCCGGCAAGAGCGTGACGTCGCCGAGGTTCGTGATCTCCGCGCCCGTCGGAAGGTCGGCGGCGGGTCCCACCGAGAGGATGCGCCCGCCCTCAACGAGTACCGCGCCGTCTTCGATGGCGTGCTCGGAGACCCCATCGAAGACCCGCGCCGCCCGGTAGGCTACCGTCAAGCCGCGTCTTCCCGCCTGCGGGAACCTCGTTCCTCGCCCACCGGCGCGGGTGTAGCCGGCCCTCTCCCCTTATGCCAGGGCTGCTCCGGCAGCGGGAACATGCTAGCCTCGCGACACCGTGGCTTCCAAGGTCAGGTGGAGACCTCTTCGAGCTGCTCCTGCGTTTTCGTGAGGTCCATCCTGGCCGTCTCCGGGATCGTTAGAACCGTGAGCAACGTCGCCACGGCGCCGAATATCACGTAGAAGGCCGGCGAGAGGGGGTTGCCGGTCGCGTCGATCAGGTAGACCGCGATAAACGGCGCGCTCCCCCCGAAGATGGCAACCGAGATGTTGTAGCCGATCGAGAAGCCGCCGTAGCGTACGCGCGTCGGGAAGAGCTCGGTCAGGGCCGCAACGGACGTGCTTATGAAGATGGCTAGCAAGGCTCCGAGCGCCACGTGTCCGAGGATGGCGACCAGCAGGTTGCCCTGGTTCATGAGCGCCATAAGGGGATAGGTTAGCAGCGCGAAACCGACGCACGACACCATCAGCAACGGCTTGCGTCCGACGCGGTCGGAGAGGGCGCCCAGGATGGGGATGAGTATCATCGCGAAGAGCAGGGTGAGCGTGGTGGAGATAGAGGCGCTCAGCGACGAGAACCCCAATTGCTCGGTGATGTAGGTCTGCATGTAAACCAGGACGATGTAGAACCCCACGTTCTGGATGATGACGAGCCCTCCCACCTGGAGGATCTGCTTCCAGTTCTGCGTGATGGCCTCCCGGAGGGGAGATTCGGAGACTTCACCGGTGTTCTCCAGAGCCCTGAACTCGGGGGTGTCCTCCAGCTTTAGCCTTATGTAAAGCCCGACGAGGCCCAGCGGGCCGGCGATCAGGAAGGGGATGCGCCAGCCCCAGGCGATCATGGCGTCTTCCCCGAGGGCGGAGTTCATAATAAGCACCGACCCCGACCCCAGGATGAACCCTATGAGGGTCGAAAACTCCAGCCAGCTAACCATGTATCCCCTGCGCTCGTCGGGCGAATACTCCGCCAGGAACGTTGCCCCGCCGCCGAACTCGCCGCCCGCGGAGAAACCTTGCAGCAGCCGGCAGACGACGAGCAGAAGCGGCGCCCATATACCTATCGTGGCGTAGCCCGGCAAGAGCCCGATCGCGAAGGTGGCTATCGACATGAGGATGATGACGGCGGCCAGGACTCGCTGCCGGCCGATCCTGTCGCCTAAAGGACCGAAGAAGAGCCCACCCAAGGGCCGCACGAAGAAGGCCGCGGCGAAGACCGCGAACGTGGAGAGCAGGCTTGCGGTCGGGTTGTCGGACGGAAAGAAAACGACGGCGAGCGTCGTCGCCAAATAACCGTAGACCGCGAAGTCGAACCATTCCACCATGTTGCCGATCGAGGCACCGATGGTGGCCCTGAGTACGGTTTGTTCTTCTACTTCCGGTACTGCTTGTTCTACCGGCCGTCCATGCGAACTCACGACTATCCCCCTTTGCGTGCTCTCTTTATCCTTTTTCCCCTACCTGATCAGTATAGAGACAGTTGCTGCCTCGGGCTATGGCTCGTCGCATGGAAGACCCGCGATGGCATGCTGCTTGGCATATACAGTCGCGCGGCTCCGGCTTCGCTATCAGCGCGTTGGCAGAATCGGCCCTCGGAGGTCTGGGCTAGACCTCGACGACGGCCGTGCTCGTCCCTCTCATTGCTCGTT
>JAUJMB010000091.1 GCA_030447045.1 Rubrobacteraceae bacterium
CGCGCGAGGAGCTCGGCAAGAGCGCCGGCAGCGACGCCGAGCAGGGCAAGGCCACCTTCGTCGGGGTCTACGGCCTCGAGGGCGCGAGGAGGCAGGCCGACGCCTCCGAGGAGAGGGCGCTTGCGGCGCTCTCGCGGGTCGAGGGCGACACCTCCGGGCTCGAAGAGATGGCCCGCTTCGTGCGCAACAGGGGAAGCTAGCCCGCGGACATGGAGGCCAAGGGCCAGCGGCTGGACACATTGATGGTCGAGCGGGGCCTCGCCGAGAGCCGCAGCCGGGCGCAGGGCCTGATCCTGGCCGGCGCCGTCCGCGTGGGCGACGACGTGGTCACCAAGGCCGGCCTGCGCGTCCCATCCGACAAACCCCTCTCCGTAACCCAGGGCAACCGCTTCGTCTCCCGCGCCGGGGAGAAGCTGGACGCGGCCCTCGACGCCTTCGGCATAGGGGTGGCAGGCCGTCCGTGCCTCGACGCCGGGGCCTCCACCGGCGGGTTCACCGACGTCCTCCTCAAGCGCGGCGCCCATAAGGTGCTGGCGGTGGACGTCGGGTACGGCCAACTCGACTGGTCCCTGCGCCAGGACCCGAGGGTGATCGTCCTCGAACGGACCAACGTCAGGCACCTTATGGGGGAAGACCTCCCCTTCGGCCCCGACCTGCTCGTCGCGGACCTCTCGTTTATCTCGCTCGCCGTAGCGCTGCGGACCCTCCTCTCCACCACGCCCTCGATAAGGGAGGCCGTCGTGCTCGTGAAGCCGCAGTTCGAGGCGGGGCCAGACCTCGTCGGCCGGGGCGGGCTGGTCGGCGACCCGGGCGTCAGGGCCGGTGTGATACTCTCCGTCGTCCGTTCGTTTGCCTCCCTCGGCTTCGGGGCCGTGGGCCTCGCCCCCGCGGCCGTCACCGGGCGCAAGTCCGGGAACCAGGAGTACCCGCTGCGGCTGCTGCGGGGGGCGACGCCCACGCTGGACGAGGGGCGCGTGCGGGGGGTCGTCTCAGGTGCCTGAGAAGGTCGGCGTCGGCGAGGTGCGGCGGGTCGCGGTGGTCGCGAACCCGAAGGTGGACGATGGGCACACAGAGAGGCTGGTGGCCGCGCTCGAGAGGGGCGGCGTGGAGGTGGCCGACGTCAGGCCGCAGGGCGAGCCTGACGGGGCGGTGAACCCCGACCTCGTCTTTGTGCTCGGCGGGGACGGGACGATGCTCAAGGCGGCCAGGATGTACCCGGGCCACGTCCTGCTCGGCGTCAACCTCGGCAAGGTAGGCTTCATGTCGGGGATGCTCCCCGACGAGATGGAGAAGGGCGTGGAGAAGGTCCTGAACGGCGGCCTCTCCGTCCAGGAGTACCGGATGCTCGAGGTGGGCCGGCCCGGAGGGGAGCCGGAGCTTGCGGCCAACGACGCCGTGCTCATAAAGAAGAGGCCGCACCAGCTCGTCTCGGTGGACGTGACGATAGGGGGGGAGGAGCTCTTCGCCTTCAGGTGCGACGGCTTTATAGCCGCCACGCCGCTCGGCTCGACGGCCTACGCGCTCTCTGCGGGGGGGCCCATCATCTCCGGGGACGCCGGGTGCTACGTGCTCGTCCCGATAGCGCCGCACGCGCTCGTCAGCCGGCCGCTCGTGCTGGGGGAGGAGCAGGTCGTCGAGCTCGAGGTTGTCGGGCGGGAGGCGCTGCTCTCGCTGGATGGGGACGACCCGCGCGAGGTCGAGGAGGGCGGGAAGATCGAGATCCGGCTCTCCCCCAGGAGCGTCAGGATCGGGCGCACCGACGACTGGAGCTGGTGGCGGGCCGTCAGGCGGACGTTCCTGTAATGCTTACCGAAATCTCGGTAAGGAACGTCGCCCTGATCGAAGAGGCCACCCTCGAGCTCTCCCCCGGCCTGAACGCCATAACGGGCGAGACGGGCGCCGGCAAGACGCTCCTTGCCACGGCCCTCCAGCTCCTCCTCGGCGGCCGCGCCCGCTCGGACGCCGTCCGCGCCGGCGCCGAGAAGGCCACGATAGAGGGCACCTTTGTCCTGCCGGAGGAGACGGGCCCCGACTTTCTCGCCGAGGCCTTAGGCGACCTCGCCGAGGAGGTGGACGCCGAAGACGGCCTCGTCCTCCGCCGCACCCTGACGGGGGAGGGGAGGTCCCGCTGCTTTGTCGGCGGCGTCGCCGTACCCGTGCGCGCCCTCGGCACCCTGGGCGAGCGCCTCGTCTCCTACCACAGCCAGCGGGAGCAGGCCCGCCTCACCGAGCCCGCCGAGCAGCTCGCCATCCTGGACGACTTCCTCACCGGCAAGGCCCTCAAGGCCAGACGGGACCACGAGGGGCTCTGGCGCTCCGTCGAGGCGGCCCGCCGGGAGCTCGCCGAGGTCCGCGCCTCGGGGGAGGCCCGCCTGCGCGAGGCGGACTTCTTGCGCTTCCAGGTGGCGGAGCTCGAGGCCGCCGGGTACAGCGCGCAAGAGGCCGACGAGCTCGCCCGCGAGCGCGACCGCCTGCGCAACGTGACGGACCTCCAGATGGCCGCCGCGGCGGCCGCCGCCCTGCTCTCCTCCGAGGAGGGCGGCGGCGCCGTCGACTCCGTGGCGGGCGCGACCGCGGAGCTGGAGACGGCGCTGCGCTTCGACGCCGGCCTCTCGGGGCTGCTGGAGCGCCTCGGCGGCCTCTCGGCCGAGCTGGAGGACGTGCTCTACGAGCTGCGCTCCTACGTCGAGGAATTGGAGGCGGACCCGGGCCGCCTGGAGGTGGTGGAGGACCGTATCGCCGCGATGCGCGCCCTGGAGCGCAAGTACGGGGACGTCGAGTCCTACCTCGAAGACGCCCGCGCCCGGCTCTCGCGTTTGGAGAACCTCGACGAGGAGACGGCCGAGCTCGAGTCGCGCCTCGCCGACGGGGAGCGGCAGCTCGACGAGCTCGCGGCGACGCTCTCCGCCGGCCGGGAGAAGGCGGCGAAGCGCCTGGCCGCCAAGGTGCAGGAGAACCTCTCCGGGCTCAACCTCGGGCGGACGGAGTTCAGGGCGAGGCTCGTGCCGGCCGAGCCGGGGCCGGCGGGCAGGGAGCGGGTGGAGTTCGAGATCCGCCCGAACCCCGGCGAGCCCGAGCTCCCCGTCAGGCGCTACGCCTCGGGCGGCGAGCTCTCCCGGATAATGCTCGCCATCCGCCTCGCCCAGGAGCGCGTCGAACCCGGCGCCACCTACGTCTTCGACGAGGTGGACGCCGGCATCGGCGGGGAGACGGCCACCGCCGTCGGCGCCAAGCTGCGCCAGCTCGGGATGCGCAACCAGGTACTCACGATCACCCACCTGCCCCAGATCGCCTCCGAAGCCACCTCCCACGTCGTCGTCGCCAAGGAAGAGTCCGCCGGCCGCACCATCACCCGCATAACCCGCGTAACCGGCGAGGCCCGCCTCAAGGAGATGGCCCGCATGCTCTCGGGCCGCATCGACGACGCATCCCTCGCCCACGCCTCCGAACTCCTTACCCACAAATAATACTCATAATACAATAGAGGAAGCCTGAGGAATGAGTCACTCCGGCGCGGGCGGGTTCGGTGCTATTCGCGTCTTGCGGTTGCGAGCAGGAGGCCCAGCACGAGGAGGGCCATGCCGGCCATAGCCACTAGGGAGAGGCGTTCGCCCAGGACGAGGACCCCCAGCAGCCCCGCCGTCAGCGGCTCCGCGAGGGAGAGCGTGGCCGCCGTCGAGACGGAGACCCTCGAGAGCCCGCTCGCAAACAGGATGTACGCCAGCGCGGTCGCCCCCAGGCCGAGTTCGAGGGCGACGGCGAGGCCCGTGGGGGAGAGGACCCATCCGGGGTCCGAGAACAGCAGGGTCGGCGAGAGGAGCACGGCCCCGAGTGTGAAGGTCACGCCCATCACCACCGCGTGCGGCCGCTCCTCGAGGAGCCCCTTCGCTATCGCTGTAAAAGCGACCAGTCCGGCGCCCGAGGCCATGCAGAGCAGCACACCCAAAGGTTCGACGGAGACGGAGCCTCCCGAGCCGATCAGGAGCGCGGAGCCGGCGATGGCGAGGGCCGTGGCGCCCAGCCACCGCGCGTCGGGCCGCTTGCCGAACAGGAGGTCTACCAGTCCCGCCCACACCGGGAGGCTGCCGATGGCCGAGATCGTGCCGAGCGCGACGCCCGTTAGCGTGATCCCCGTAAAGAAGAGCACCTGGTAGGAGGCGACCAGCATCGCGCAGGCGAGCAGCGGAAGAGGCCGCCACCTCGCGGAGGCGCCCGAGCCCTTCGCCCATCCACCGGTCAGGACGGAGAACACCAGCATCGCCGCGCCCCCAATGCCGATCTTTATGACCCCGACGGAGAGGGGATCGGCGGCCCCGGGGGCCAACGCCTGGGCCGTGCCGCCCGTCCCCCACAGGACGGCCGCGAGGATCACGAAGAGGGAACCGTTGGATCTGAGAACGAGAGGCATGGCGCGTAGCGTAGCCCCTCTGTGCGCGTTCGGCCAGCCAGAAAGTCGGCCGGCGCTATTTAATTCCCGGCCGATGGAGGGTAATATGGTGTTCCGTGATGCCAGCGTTTTGGTCGCGGGTTTTCTTCGGGGGGATCTCACCGGTTCCCCGGGTTCTCTCTCGGCGGGTAGGGACGTTCTGTTGGTTGCGTTTTCGGGAGCGTGGTGCGAGTGAGTGAGACCAAGTACATCTTCGTGACGGGCGGGGTGGTGTCGTCCATCGGGAAGGGGACGACGGCGGCGGCGCTCGGGATGCTGCTCAAGAGCCGGGGCTACCGGGTCGTCCTGCAGAAGTTCGATCCCTACATAAACGTGGACCCGGGGACGATGAACCCCTACCAGCACGGGGAGGTGTTCGTCACCGAGGACGGGGCCGAGACGGACCTCGACCTCGGGCACTACGAGCGGTTCCTCGACGAGAACCTGGGGCGCCTCAGTAACGTGACCACCGGTAGCGTGTACTGGGAGGTCATAAGTAGGGAGCGGCGGGGGGATTACCTCGGGGCCACCGTGCAGGTCATCCCGCACATAACCAACGAGATCAAGAACAGGATAGGCCGCCTGGGTCACGACAACGACGTCGTGATCACCGAGATAGGCGGCACCGTGGGCGACATCGAGAGCCTGCCTTTTTTGGAGGCCATCCGCCAGTTCCGCAACGACGTCGGGCGCAAGAACGTGCTCTACGTCCACGTCTCCTACGTGCCCTACATCGAGGCGGCCGGAGAACTGAAGACCAAGCCGACCCAGCACTCGGCGCAGCGCCTGCGCGAGATCGGCATAAGCCCCGACGTGCTCGTGTGCCGCGCCGACCGGCCGATGGGCGAGGACATAAGGAAGAAGATAGCCCTCTTCGCCGACACGGAGCTCGACTCCGTCATCCCCGCCGAGGATGCCCCGAGCCTCTACGCCATACCCTTGAGCCTCCACGACGAGGGGCTCGACGATTTGGTCCTGGAGAAGCTCGGGATGGAGGCGCCGCCGGCCGAACTCGACGAGTGGCGCAACCTCGTCACCCGGACGCTGGAGGCGGAGCGGCGCGTCCGGGTCGCGATCATCGGCAAGTACATCAAGCTCCAGGACGCCTACCTCTCCGTGGTCGAGGCCCTCGGGCACGCCGCCGGCGCGAACGGTCTCAGGGTCGAGCTCGACTGGGTGGACTCGGAGGTGCTCGAGGACCGCGAGTCCACCGAGCGGCGCCTCGGCGGCGTCGACGGGGTCCTGGTGCTTCCCGGCTTCGGGCACAGGGGGGCTGAGGGCAAGATCGAGGCGGCGCGCTACGCCAGGGAGACGAACACGCCGTACCTCGGGCTCTGCCTGGGGATGCAGATCGAGGTAATAGAGTTCGCCCGCAACGCCGCCGGCCTGGAGATGGCCAACTCCACGGAGTTCGAGGAGGACACCCCGCACCCGGTCATAGACATCATGCCCGACCAGGTGGGGGTGGACATGGGCGGCACGATGCGCCTCGGGCGCTGGCCGTGCAAGATCGAGCCGGGCACTTTGGCCGCCGAGGTCTACGGCTCGGAGCTCGTCCACGAACGCCACCGCCACCGCTACGAGGTGAACAACGCCTACCGCGAGGCGCTGGAGGACGCGGGCATGATCTTTAGCGGCACCTCCCCCGACGGGCGGCTGGTCGAGATCGCCGAGCTCAGGGACCACCCTTTCTTTATAGGGAGCCAGTTCCACCCCGAGTTCAAGAGCCGGCCCCTCCGCCCGCACCCGCTCTTTTTCGGCTTCGTCTCGGCCTGCGGCGCAACGGACACGGTGTCCGCCGAAGCGGACGGCGTCCCGGCCGAGGCCGCGGCCGGGGAGCAGGCGGCCCGCTGAGCCCCGCGCCGGTGGCGATGCCCGGGGCGATACCTGGGGCGATACCTGGGACAACGCCGGGGGCGACGCTACCCGCCGCCGGGCGCCTCG
>JAUJMB010000092.1 GCA_030447045.1 Rubrobacteraceae bacterium
TCGTAGGTACGGGGGTCGGCGCACCCGTAGACCTCCTCACCCGAGGCGGTCTCGTAGATCGCGCACTCCACCGGCCCTTCGAGGTTCTCTATGCCGCAGTGACGATCCTCGCACGGTTCCCCCTCGTAAGGGTAGCCGCTTATAGGCCACTCCTCAGGCGGCCGTGGAGTCCCCTCCGCGGGCGACTCTTCCCTTTGGATGGGTTTTTCTTGGACAACGCCAACATCCGCGGGCGGCTCCTCGTAGACCGGCGCCGGCTCGGTTGCGGGGGCGCTGGCCTCTGCCGGCACGCTCGCCGGGGCTGGGGCCTCTTGCTCGGTGGGGATCGGTTCGACAGCGGGTGCGCTGGCCGCCTCCGGCGCGCTCTCCGCTGCCGGGACGCTCGCTTCCGCCGGCGCGCTGGCTTCCGCCGACGAGCCCGCTTCAGCGGAAGCGCTCGCTGAGGCCGAAGCCTCCGGCTCGACGGATGCAGGCTCGACAGCGGGAGCGCTCGCCTGCGCGGAGGCACTGGCCTCCGCCGGAACACTCTCCGTAGCCGGGGCGCTCGCCGTCGCAGAGGCGCTAGCCACGGCGGCTTGGTACACCGCCTCTTGCGTGGCCTCCGGCTCGACCGCAGGGGCGCTCGCCACGCTGGGGGCGCTCGCCGCCGGTGCGGCGGTGGCTTCCCAGCCGGTCGCCACGATTTCCGAGGACTGGGCCGCGGTCACAGTGACGGTCGAATACTCTGTCTGTTGGGCCAGGGCGTCTTCGCCAAAGAAGAGCAGGGCGTGCAGGAGGGCGGCCAGCGTCCCAACTAGGGCAAGGTTTCGTCGGCTAGACCGACGGAAAAACTCATAATCCCCGCTTGGTCGTCCCAAGGACAAAGCTCTCTTACTCTGGTTAGTCCGGGTGGGGAACCGCGACTCCCAACGGGGTGAACGTAGGGCCGCGACCTCTTCCCACGAGGGCGACCGGCCTTCTGGTTCACCCGTCTGGATGGTGCCCCAGGGGTGTGCCACTGTCAAGGGTGGTTTTCAAACCGTGCCCCCGGTAGAGGAGCTGCCGGGGGCACGGTCGTCCGGCGCTCGTCGGGGCTTTTCGACGCCGCTAGTACTCGGGCCGCCGGCTCCGTGGTTTCGGGATTGCTGTGCTGCTCATGTTCGCCGCGGCAATAGCCCAGGCGTTCCCCACAATCGGTTGGCGGACCTGCAGCCGGTTTCTAGAAGTGATCCGGCGCGAACAGCCACGGATCGCCGACAGGGAAAATCTCTTCCAGGAGATCTAGGGCACCCGGCGAACTCGCCTCGACGAGGCCGTGCTTGGCTAGCTGCCGCGCCGGGAGGTAGCCGGCGTAGAGTTGCGACAACTGCCGCACATCCAGCGCGACCCTGTCTTCGGCCCCCGCGCCCCGGACGACCCGCCCGTCCCCGAAGGTGTACTCGCCGGCGTTCTCGGGGATGACGTCGTCGGTCACCTCGAGGACGAGGTGGCCGGCCTCCCTGTTCAGGTGGCCCAGGGCGCCCTCGACGTCCACGAGGCGCAGCATCTGATCCGGCTCGACCTTGGCGTCGACGTAGGAGCTCTTCAGGTAGGGGTGGAGCGTGTCGTTGCGGGGGGTCCAGTGCCTTATGTCGAAGGCGTCGGGGTCGAGGGCGGCGAGAAAGGAGACGAGGCCCCGCCGCGCCTCCGGCGTGGCGGCCACGAGCTCCTGGACCTCGAGGCGACGTTCGGGCTCGCGGCCCTCCCGGTAGGAGGACATCTTGTAGATCAGGTACCCTCCAACCCCGCCCCCCGCCTCGTAGACGGCGGCCTCGAGATCTTTCCGGCCGAGGGTCTTGCGCCAGAAAGCCTCGCTCCTGAGCGCGCAGAGCTGGTGCTCCCGCGACTCCGCCCGGTGCAGCTCCATCATTTCGGGGAGGTCCCCTTCGCGGTAGGCCCGGAGATTGCTCTGCCCGGGATCTGTGGGGAGATCGGTCGGCTTTAGCGTGTACTCGACGACCTCGGTGGCGAGCTCGTAGCCGAAGGACCGGTAGAAGGCGTGGGCGAACGGGTCCAGCAGGGAGATGTTGATCCCCCTGTCCCGCATGTCCCCCAGCGCGGCGCGCATGAGGTCGCCGGCGTAGCGCCGCCTGCGGTAGGCCGGGTGGACCATGACGGCGGCCACGCCCCCCATCGCCACCGGCTTCTCATCCACGAGAACTCCCATCGGCAGCACCGTGACGCCCGCCCTGACCTCCCCGTCGTCCTCTATGACGTGGACCTGCTCCGGGTCCAGACGCGGGTTCTGCTTCGGGTCGAAGTACTCGCGCGCGTAGGCGACTTCGCCCCCAAAGGCCGCCACCATGAGCCGCGCCAGCGCCTCGCCGTCCCCTTCTTTGTACCTACGGATCTGCATGGACCTCCGAACCCTCGCCTCAGGCCCGGAGTCTAACGGATGGGGCCAGATGGGATCAGGCCCCCTTCTCTCCGACCTTTGTACCCTCGCCCCTCCATCCGTCTCCCTCGGGCTTACCGGCACCGTCCGGCTTCCCTTCGACGGCGCCGGCCAGCCAGCGGCACCACTCGGCGTTCCCCCTCTCGTAGAGAATGCCGCGGCGCAACGCCGCGTAGGAGGCGAAGCGCGGCGAGTCAGGGCGGCCCAGGTCCTCGGCCCACTCCCTCTCCATCCAGGCCCTGATCTCCTCGTACCGGGCCAGCTGCTCTTCGTGGCGACTACCCTCCTCGGAGAAGAGCCTCGCCGCCTCCGGCCCGTCCGCCAGCCACACGGAGTAAGCCTTGAGGGTCAGCTCGTCCTTGGGAGGCTTCCTGGGCGGCGGCTCGGTCGCCCACCCCTTGAGCGCCTCCAATCCTCTCTCCGTGATCTCGTAGACCTTCTTGTCGGGCCGCTCGCGCTGCTCGACGACGCTGTGGGTTACGAGGCCCCCCTCTTCGAGCCGCGCCAGCTCCGGATAGATCTGGCTGTGCCCCGCCCCCCAGAAGAACCCCACCCTCCCCTTCATCCTCTGCGTCACGTCGTACCCACTCAGCGACTCCCGAGCCAGCAAACCCAGGATCGCAAACCCCAGCGTCGTCATCTTCCTCCAGATTTCTGTTATGTCACTCTTGACATATAGATTAGCCTACCGTAGAGTACCATATGTCGAAATAGACATAAAGAGTTGGTGGAAGGAGCGTGAGATGTGCGGAAGGTCGATCATGGCGCGTGGGGGCGGGTTTGGCCGGCGGCGACGTCACGAGCTCTTCGGGATCGACGCCGAGGGGCTCGGGCCGCGGGCGAAGGTAGGGGTGGCGTTGTCCGTGCTCGTTCCGGTGGCGCTCTCCGGCCTCTTCCTGGTGTTGTTCGTCCCGGGTCTGTGGTGGATCTTCACCACGTACTTCTGGGTCGCCTTCCCGGCCGTCGGGGTGCTGGGCAGCGGCCTCGCGGGGTTGGGTGAGGAGCGGAGGACCAGGCCCGCGGTAGTGGACCCCGAGCGGGAGTTGCTCGCGGCCTTGCGGGACCGCGGGGAGATGACCCCGGCGGGGGTGGCGGTCGAGACCTCGCTCTCGGTTGAGGAGGCCGACCGGAGGCTCAGGGAGCTTGCCGAGGCCGGGCACCTGGAGGTGCGGGTGCGGGGTGGCGGGATCTTCTACGCGCTCTGGGAGGCCGAAGCGCTCGAGATCGAGGGCGTGCGATGAGCGTGGGGGCGGGCGGCACGACGAGGTTGGCGGCGCGGGGCGGTTACGAGGGCTACAGGAGGTGGTTGTTGGTCTTCGCGTCGGGCGCGGTCGTCTTCGGCCTTCTGCACCACGCGGACCACGTCATACGCGGCAACCACTCGGGTTGGCCGTTCCAGGCCGAGGTCACGCCGTTCACGTTCAGCTTGCTGATCTACGCGCTTATCCTGCCCGGGATCTACCTGACGGCCAGGGGGCGCTCCGTGCCCGGTTACCACCTGTTCGTCGCCGCCGTCGGGCTGGCGCTGCTCGGTTTCGTCCACTTCGTGCCGACGGAGGATTTCGAGGCGCCGGTCGGGGACATTTTCATGGTCTACGAGACCCCGCTCGCCGGGATGCTCGCTCTCGGGGTGCTGGCCTGCCTCATAGCCAGCGTGGCGGCGCTCGGGGTGGTCGCCATTGGGGCGATCCGCGCGAGATCGCGAACCAAAGAAGTAGGCTGAGCGATGCTACTCGGGGCGATCAGGCCGGTAAACCTGGTCCTGGCGGGGATGCTGGCCGGCAACGAGCTCGGGACGTGGGCGGCGGTGCATCCGGTGCTGGAGGAGTTGACCCCGCCGGAGCGGCTGCGGGCCGAGCAGGCGCTCACGCGCCGGTTTGGGGCCGTCATGCCGGCCTGGATGGGCTCGGCGCTCGCCTCGTGCTCTGCGGCGACCCTGCTCTCGCGCGGGTCGGCGGGGTTCCGCGCCAGGCTCCTCGGAACCCTGTGCTTCGCGGCGATGCTCGCGAGCACCAGGCTCGGGAACGTTCCCATCAACGAACGGACGCTGGAGCTTACGGAGGACGATCTCGAGGAGTTCGAGCGGCTGCGGGACCGGTGGGGTCGCCTGCACACGCTGCGGGTCGCGCTCACCACGGCGGGCTTCGCAGCCCTGGTCTCCGGCGCGCTGGCTGGGGGCGGGCGATGAGGACGCGGGCAGCATCCGCGCGGGGCGCCGCGGTTACGGGGGCCGCGAGCTTTGGTGCGGCGGCAATAGGAGCGGCGGCCTTCGGGGCTTTCGCCGGCGGGGCAGTCGCCATCGGCGCGCTTGCGATCCGGCGGCTCGCGATCCGCCGCGGCAGGGTCGGGCGTCTCTCCATAGACGACCTGGAAGTGGGCCGCCTGCGCGTCCGGGAGCTCGTCGTCGAGGAGCGGGGGGCCCCGCGTCCCTTCGAGGTTCTCGAAGGCCATAACTACGCGAACCTGACCACCTACCGAAAGAGCGGCGAGGCGGTGCCGACGACGGTGTGGTTCGCGGAGTTCGGCGGGAAGATCTACGTCACCACCCCCCCGGACTCGGGGAAGATGAAGCGCATCCGCAACGACCCCCGGGTCACGCTCGCGCCTTCAAGCGCCCGCGGCAAGCCGCGCGGCGGGGGCGTTCGGGGCACCGCCCGCCCTATCGTCGGGACGGCGCCGGAGGGGGCCGAGAGGGCGCTGCGGGAGAAGCACCGGATGGCCCTCGCCCTGTTCCGCCTGTTCGGCAGGGGAGAGGTCGGTCGCATAACGTTGGAGATCGGTCCAGGAGAGAGGGAAGGAGCGTAGGCTTATGGGAGTGGTCAACGGCAGGTTCACCGCCAGGACGGACGAGCCGTTCGTCGTTTTCATTATAGGTATGAGAATTAATCGGCCCCTGGCAGTTCATAAGTGGCTCCCCACGCTCCGGGCCATGGGCCCGATGCTCAAGGAACTGTATAGGCACCCCGAGAAGGGCTTCCTCGGGGCGGAGTACTTCTTCTACCGGTGGGGGCCGGCGATCGTGCAGTACTGGCGCTCGTTCGAGGACCTCGAGAGGTTCGCCCGCAACCCCGACGACCCCCACCTGCCCGCCTGGCGGCGCTTCAACCGCAGCGTGGGCGGGGACGGCACCGTCGGCATCTTCCACGAGACCTTTATCGTGGAGCGGGGCAACTTCGAGGCGATCTACTCGAACATGCCGGTCTTCGGCCTGGCCAAGGCGACCGAGCACGTCAGGGCCGTAGGCGGCCGCGAGACGGCGAGGAGGCGCCTGATGCGCGGGGAGAACGAGCCCGCGGTGCCCTCGCCCGAGTAGCCGCCGGGGCCAGCTTCTTTCAGGCGATCAGAGGGTCGAGACGGGCGGTCGGAGCCGAACGGGGCGCGACTACGAGCGGGGCCCCGGTCCTGGTCCGCCCACTACTTGGTCTCTTGCGAGTCCTCCTCGAAGAGCCCCAGCGCCCCTTTCTCCACCCTGGTGCTCTCGGAGAACTCCTCGGCGCCGCCCGACGTGTCGGTCGAGGGGCCGCCCCATCGCGCCTCCTTGGCCTCCTCGGCGCTTACGTCGAGCACCACCCTGTTGTCGGAGGTTACCTCGCGAACGCGCGCTACCGGGACGTGCAGGTCGGATCTGAGCAGCGAGCGTCCGACCACGATGTCCGCGTCGCCCACGGTCTTGAGGTCGCCGACCTTCTCCCCGTCGGAGCCGAACACCTCGGCCCCGGTGCCCTGCATCTGCGCCAGGGTCTGGGGCCCCGCGCCCGCGTCGGAGCGTTCGCCCCCAGAGCCTACCCCCGGTCCGTCGTTCGCCATCGCTCGCGCCTCCTCG
>JAUJMB010000093.1 GCA_030447045.1 Rubrobacteraceae bacterium
CGTGCCGGGCAAGAGCGTCGTCAGCCTCCAGACCTGCACCCTCCCCGACTACTCCAGGCGCCTCGTGGTCCAGGGCGAGCTGAAGGAGACCGGCTAGAGGATCCCTCGGGGCGCCCCCGGGGATCCGACGGGTTGTAACCGCGGCGTTACTTTCTTAAGGTATGCCCCGTTCGGGCGTACGCATCACAGGAGGCAGAGAGATTGAGGAAGTACCGGGGCAGGAGGAGCTGGGGCAAAATCTTCGGTTACCTGCTCGCCATGCTCATGATCTTCTCCGGGCTGGCCCTCGTCGGGTACTCCTTCCTCATGGGCGACCCGCTCGCGTCGGCGGCCATCTTCGGCAAGGACCCACCCAAGAGCGGCGACCTGAGCCTCACCGTCCCCGAGATGCGGCGCGTGGACGACGTCCCCGTGTTCACCGGCCCCGCCAACGACGAGAACGCCCTCCACGACGGCACCCTCCACGTAGATAGCACGGGCTTCCCGTGGCAGGACGGCGCCAACGTGTACATCGCCGGCCACCGGATGGGCTTCCCTGGCACCGCCAGCTACCTGGTCTTCTGGGACCTGGACAACCTGGAGGCCGGCGACAAAGTGATCCTCACCGACGCCGAAGGGACCCGCTACAACTACGAGGTCTTCGAGAAGTTCGTCGTCAACCCCGACGCCTACACCGTGACCCAGCCCGTCCCCGGCCGGAGCGTCGTCAGCCTCCAGACCTGCACCCTCCCGGACTACTCGCAGCGCCTCGTAGTCCAGGCCGAGCTAACGAGCGTGGTCTAGGGGCTCGCCCGCCGGGCCGTACAGTGCGGTTGCAAGGGTCTCCGGGGAGAGGCGGCGCGCAGGTGACCGTCACGTACGGTTTTAGATACGAGGTTCTGTTGATCTTGCTTCTGGTCGTCGTGCTGCTTGTCGGGATCCCTCTGTCCGTAGTTCTCCGGCGGAGTGGCCTGTCGTGGTGGAAGATCCTGCCCGTGATCATCCCCTCCTCGCTGGGCGTGCTGGTGTTGTCGGTGATCGTCTCTACCGTAGTGACGGTGCGGCTCGCGTCAGATGGAGCCTCCGCGCCTTCGCCCAAAACCGGTGAACCCCCCGGACACTATCGTCGCCCCGGAGGTGGGGACGCATCCGGACCGGGGTTGGCTAAGGACCTGGGCTATGAGGCTCTAGCGTCCCTTCTTGCGGGAGCGGAACTCGGCGGCGAGGTGTTCGACGGGCTCGCCGTTCTTGAGGTGCCTCTCGACGATCTCGGGGGCGTCGGACTCGGTCAGGCCGAGGTACCACGTGCCGCCAGGGTAGACGATGGCGTTCGGACCGTGCTTGCAGAGGCCGAGGCAATCGACGCAATCTATCCTGACGTCGCGGTTCATGCCGCCGGCGCGCAGCCCGCTCTTTAGCGCCTTCTGGACGTCCTTCGAGCCGCGCTTCTTGCAGTCGCCGCCCTTGCAGACGAGCACGTGGGCGTCGTAGTCGCGGACCTTCGCGTCCGGCCTCGCCGCCGCCAGGGCGCCGCCCTTCCCAACCTTCTTGCCCTTCTTTTTCGGCATGAGTCCCCCGGTTCTAGCGCCGGCCCGCGGCGCGCCCGTGCCCGCTCAAAGAGAGAGGGCCGCCCTCGATGGCGCGAATATATCACCCCGGTGCGGGGGGCGGTATCATGGGCGGTAAGAGTGTTAACGCGGCGTGGCGGGGGGCCTAAAGATTTGAGTCGTTACGGGGTCGTAGACGTTGGTTCGAACACCATCCACCTCCTCGTGGGGGAGGTGGATGGCGGGGAGGTCCTTCCCGTCACGGGGGAGAAGTTCTCGGCCAGGCTCGGGGCCGGCGTCGAGAAGACGGGCCGGCTGCAGGAGGAGAGGCTCCTGCTCGCGGCCGAGGCCATAAACTTTTTCGCCCGCATAGCCGCCCTGAACGGCGCCCCGTCGCCGGAGGTGCTCGCCACCAGCGCGGTCCGGGATGCCGCGAACGGTGCCGAGCTCGTGGAGCGGGTGGGGGAGACGACGGGGCTCAAGATGCGCCTCATCTCCGGACAGAAGGAGGCCGAGCTCGGCTTCCGGGGCGCCCTCTCCGCGCTCCAAGAGCGTCCGGAGAAGGTGGTAGTGGTGGACCTCGGGGGAGGCTCGGCGCAGTTCATCCTGGGGGACCGGTCGGGGGAGATAGAGGAGCGGGTCTCGCTGCCGCTCGGCACCAACCGGACCACCGAGCGCTTCGTGCGGGCCAACCCACCGACGGACGAGGAACTCGCGGGGCTCAGGGAGCACGTGCTCGGGATGCTGCCGGGCTGGGACGTCGGGGGGGCGCCCATAGTGGCGGTCGGTGGTTCGGCGCGGGCGATGCTCAAGATCACGAGTGACGCGCTGACCGTCGAGCGTTTGTGGAGGCTCTCGGGGGAGATCCGGACGCGGCCCTCCGGGCTGCTCGCCAGGGAGCACGGGCTGACGCCGGAGCGGGCGCGGGTGTTGCCGGCGGCGGTTACGACGCTCGCCACCGTACTCGAGGCCTACGGAAAAGAGGATCTGACCGTGGCGCGCGGGGGTATCAGGGAGGGCACCCTGCTCGCGCTCGCCGAGAGGGGGGAGATATGACCGACGTCGCGCGCAAGCCGAGCCTCTCGGACCCGAAGCTGTACATCAACCGCGAGCTCTCCTGGCTCGGGTTCAACGACAGGGTGCTCGAGCAGGCCCGCGACGAGCGCCACCCGCTTCTGGAGAGGGTGCGGTTCGTCGCCATCTCGGAGACCAACCTCGACGAGTTCTTCATGATCCGGGTGGCGGGGCTGCAGCAGCAGGTAGCCTCCGAACTGCCGAACCCCGTGCCCGACGGGCTAACCCCCGAGGAGCAGCTCGTCCGCATCAAGGAGCGCACCGACGAGTTCTTCGAGGAGCGGCGCGCCATACTCAACGAAGACCTTCTCCCCGCCCTGGCGCGGGAGGGCATCAAGGTGATTCCCCACAAGAAGGTGCGGGCCGCCGAGAAGCGGGCGCTCAGGGAGCATTTTGTCCGGGACATACTGCCGATCCTGACGCCGCTCGCGATAGACCCCGCCCACCCCTTCCCCCACATCTCGAACCTCTCCCTCAACCTGCTCGTCGTCATAGAGGACGAGGGGCGCAGGGTCATGGCGCGGGTAAAGATGCCGACGACCATAGACCGCTTCGTGCGGCTGCCGGAGGAGGAGCACGGCCCCGACGAGCGGCCCGAGCTCAGGTTCGTGCGGGTCGAGGAGATCATCGCGGCCAACCTCGACGAGCTCTTCTCCGGCAAAAAGGTCACGGCCAGCTACGTCTTTCAGGTGACGCGCAACGCGGACTTCGTCATAGAGGAGGACGAGGCCTCGGACCTCTTGCAGGCCATAGAGGACGAGCTCGAGGGGCGCTGGTTCGGCCAGAGCGTGAGGCTCGTGGTCTCAGACGAGATGCCGGAAGACCTCGTGGAGTGGCTCGCCGGCAACCTCAAGCTGCGCGAGGACGCCGTGTTTGCCGCGCCCCACCCCATAGGGCTGGCCGATCTGGAAGATCTCACGCACCTCGACCGTTCGGATCTGCTCTACCCACCCGTCGCGCCGCGGATCCCGCAGGAGATCCGGAACGCGCGGTCGATCACCCAGGCCGTCCGCAACGGCGACATCCTCCTCTACCACCCCTTCGACTCGTTCTCCCCGGTCGTGGACTTTATCCGGACGGCCGCGAACGACCCCGAGGTGCTCGCCATAAAGCAGACCCTCTACAGGGTCGGCTCGAACTCGCCCATAGTCGAGGCGCTCTCCGAGGCCCGCGACGAGCAGACGCAGGTCGCAACGCTCGTGGAGCTGAAGGCCCGCTTCGACGAGGAGCCGAACATAACGTGGGCGCGGCAGCTCGAGGCGCGGGGCGTGCACGTCGCCTACGGCATCGTGGGCCTCAAGACGCACGCCAAGATCTGCCTCGTCGTCCGCCGCGAGGGGCACGGCCTGAGGCGCTACCTCCACCTGGGCACCGGCAACTACAACCCCGGCACCGCCCGCATCTACACGGACTTCTCGTACTTCACCGACGACCAGAAGCTGGCCGAGGACGGGTCCGACCTCTTTAACTACCTCACCGGCTACTCCGAGCACGAGGAGTACCAGGAGCTGCTCGTCGCCCCGGTGACCCTGCGCGACCGCATCATGCGCGGCATCGAGGAGCAGGCCGAGAAGGCCAGGAACGGGGAGCCGGCCAGGATAACGTGCAAGACGAACTCCCTGACCGACCCCAGGATCATACAGTTGCTCTACGAGGCCTCGCAGGCCGGGGTGAAGATAGACCTGATCGTGCGCAGCATCTGCTGCCTGCGGCCCGGCGTCGAGGGCGTGAGCGAGAACATAAGGGTCGTCTCCCTGGTGGGCCGCTTCCTGGAGCACGCCCGCGTCTTCGCCTTCGGCGCGGACGAGGAGACGATGTACCTCGGCAGCGCCGACCTTATGCAGCGCAACCTCGACCGCCGCGTGGAGACGGCCTTCCCCCTGCGCGAGAAGCGCCACCGCGAGAAGGTCCGCCGCCTCCTCGACCTCCAGCTCGCCGACACCGCGAACGGCTGGGAGCTCAGGACCGACGGCGAGTTCGAGCGCCGGCGTCCCGATGAAGGGGAGGAGCCGCTCGACAGCCAGGCCGTGATCCTCACGGAAGGCTTCTAGGGGCCCACGGCGCGATGACGCCGGGCTGGACGCCCTTGGCGTACGCCGTTGGGCTGTGTGCTGCGGTCGCGGTTTTGGAGGGGCTGCTGACGGGGAGCGGGCTAAAGGACTGGTACCCGCGCTTGAGAAAGCCGCGGTGGCAGATCCCGCTGTGGGCCTCCGTCGTGGTTGGCCTGATCGTCTACGTTATAGACGGCTTCGTGGCCTACCGGGTGCTGACGGCGGTCCCGTCCGCGGGGGACAGGTGGGTCGCGCTGACGGCGCTCGTCGTCGTGATGGTGCTGAACGCCCTGTGGAACTACGCCTTCTTCGAGTACCGCAGCACCCTGGTCGGGTTCCTCGGGATAGTCGGGTTTCTGGGGCCGCTACTCGTGCTCCAGACGGCGCTGTTCGCCTACGATCCGGTCGCGGCGTGGGCGCACATGGCCTACACGCTCTTCGTGCTGGCGTACGACGTCCCGCTGTTCTACCGGATCTGGCGCCTCAACCCGGACCACTGAACGACGGAAGGGGCCTCGGGCCTCACTCGACCTCTTGTAGGCCCGCGATCCGCACGCGTCTCACCGTGGGGAGGGCGGAGACCTCGCCGAGCATCTCCTGCACGGACCGGCCCGGCGGGATGCGCAGTTGCAGGCTGTAGCTGGCCCGGCCGTCTTCGATCTCCGCGTCCGTGTTCCTTATCTTCACGCCGCGGCCCTCGATGATCCCGACGACCGAGGAGATCTCCGACCCGGCGTCAGCGAAGTGGATGTCCAGGACGCCGAAGGCGGTGCGAAACCGCGAGACGACGTAGACCCTGACCCCGCGCAGCAGGTAGAGGGCGATGAGCACCACGGCGGTCGTGGCGGCGGCGCCGAAGTAGAAGCCTGCCCCCAAGGCCAGCCCGATGGCCGCCGCGGCCCACAGGCTGGCGGCCGTGGTGAGCCCCCTGACGTCGAGGCCGCGGCGGATGATCGCGCCGGCCCCGAGAAACCCCACACCCGTGACGACCTGCGCGGCGATCCTCGTCGGGTCGAACTGCACGCCCCGCCCCCCGCTCTCGAGCGCCGCCCGGCTGAACTCCGGGAACCCGTAGGCCGAGACGAGCGTAAAGAGGGCGGCGCCCAGGCCGAGGAGTATGTGCGTCCTGAAGCCCGCCGCCTGGTCGCGCGTCTCGCGCTCGAGCCCGATCAGGCCGCACAGGACCACGGTCGCGAGCAACCGGACTACCACCTCACCGTATGAGATCGTCAGGCTCTCCAAAAACCACCCCGAAGACGAGGGCACCCGAAAATATATGGTCGCCCGCCGGGTCTTTCAAACCCCCGAGGCTCCTCCCCAGACCTCTCCGACACACCCTGTTGTGTAGACGCCGGTTGCATTTGCTATATTTTGTGGCCTGTTGGTTCGTCGTCGGGCGTGGTGGTCGGAGGAGTGGTTATGGCACAGGGGAGCGGCAGGTGGGAGCTGACCGGGACCGGGAGGTCGGCGGGCCCCGGAAAGATCACGCCCTAACCCCCGCATGGACCTCTACCTGGTGCGCCACGCCGCGGCCCACGACCGCGACCCGGACCTCTGGCCCGACGACTCCCTGC
>JAUJMB010000094.1:0-1474 GCA_030447045.1 Rubrobacteraceae bacterium
GGCGACCACGTGGCGCTCTCGTGGCTCCCCTACTGCGGGCACTGCCGGATGTGCGCCCGTGGGAGGCCGAACATCTGCGAGAACGTCGCCTGGTCCGAGATCGGCACGATGGCCGACGGCACGGTCCGGTTCGTAAAGGGCGGGGAGCCCATCCACCACTTTATCGCGACCTCCTCCTTCGCCGAGCTCTCCGTGGTACCGGCGCAGGCGGCCATACGCGTCGATCCCTCGCTCCCGTTGACCGAGCTCTCCCTGATGGGCTGCGCGGTCGCCACGGGTGTTGGCGCGGTGCTCAACACGGCGCGGGTCCGCCCGGGGGAGACGGTCGCCGTCGTCGGCTGCGGCGGCGTGGGCCTCAACTGCGTCCAGGGCGCCGCGATAGCGAACGCCGGGGCGATCGTCGCGATCGACACCGAGCCGCGCAAGCTGGAGCTCGCGCGCGCCCTCGGCGCCACCCACACCGTGAACCCTTCGGAGTCCGACGCGGCCGAAGCGGTGCGCGGGATCGTCGGCGGCGACGGCGTGGACCACAGCTTCGAGGCGATCGGGGCCCCCGCCACCATAGAGCTCGCAATAGGGATCGTCGGCCGGGGCGGGCAGGCGGTCCTGATCGGCATGGCCCCGCCCGACGCGAAGGTCGCGTTCGACGCGCTGAACGTGACCTTCCAGGAGATCGCCATAAGGGGTTGCTGGTACGGCTCGGTTCGCCCCCCCGTGGACTTCCCGCTCCTGGTCGACCTCTACCGCGACGGCAAGCTCCGCCTCGATCCCATGATCAGGACCTGCACGCTAGACGAGGTCAACGACGCCTTCCGGGCGATGGAGGCGGGCGAGGTTGCGCGGTCGGTGATCGTCCACGGCTCGAACGCCGGCGCCGGGCAGAATCCCTCGGGGGAGGGCCGGTAATGGGCGACGAATTCCCCGTCTACAGGGTCGCCGCGGTCCAGGCGGCCCCGGTGTTCATGGACCGCGAGGCCTCCGTCGAGAAAGCGTGCCGGCTCATAGCCGAGGCGGGGGCCAACGGCGCGCAGTTGGCCGTCTTTCCCGAGACGTGGCTGCCGGGGTTCCCGATCTGGATAGAGGTCTCGCCGGGCGCCGCGCTCTGGGACCACGAGCCCGCCAAGGAGGCCTTCACCCGGCTGGTCGCCAACGCGGTGGAGGTGCCCGGCCCGGCGACGGAGGCGCTGTGCACGGCCGCCGCGGAGGCCGGCTGCGGGGTCATTATGGGCATCAACGAGCGCGGGAGCAGCCGCCCCTCGGGCACGCTCTACAACACGATCGTCTACGTGAGCCCCGACGGGCGGCTCCTGGGCAAGCACCGCAAGCTGATCCCGACCTACGCCGAGCGCCTCATCTGGGGTCAGGGCGACGGGAGCACCCTGGGCGTGTTCGACTCTTCGGTGGGGAGGATCGGGGGGCTCGTGTGCTGGGAGCACTGGATGCCGCCCGCCCGCCAGGTGATGCACGCGGCCGG
>JAUJMB010000094.1:1574-6174 GCA_030447045.1 Rubrobacteraceae bacterium
ATCCCGTGGGATTCCACCTCGATCAGCAGGACCGGCGCCAACTACGGCCCGCGCGGGATACGCGACATCTCCGCCCAGTTTCTCACCTACAACGCCACGTGGGACTTCGACGTGGTGGAGGCGACGGGCCTCGCCGACTGCGGCGATTGCTACGTGGTCCCCGCCAACGCCGAGAAGACGTTCGCCGTCTCCGAGCGCGACATCGGCGAGATCGCGGCCGCCGGCGCCGTGCCGGTCGTGCTTGGCGGCGACCACTCGGTGACGATACCCGCCGTCCGGGCCGTCAGGCAGCACGTCCCCAACCCGGGCCTCGTCCTGATCGACACGCACCTCGACACGGCTCCCCACGTCGGCGGCGAGGAGCTCAACCATTGCTGCCCCATAACCCGCGCCGTGGACGCCGGTTTCGACCCCGAGAAGATGGTCCTCGTCGCGATCAGCGGCTGGATGAACCCCCGGACGGAGCTGCAGTACTGCCGCGAGCGCGGCATCACCGTCATCTGGCTGGAGGACCTGTGGGAGATGGGGACGCGCGCCGTGGTCGAGAGGGCGCTCGAGATAGCGGGCAGCGGCACGGACGGGATCTACCTCACCGTGGACGTGGACTCGCTGGACGGCGCCTACGCGCCGGGGACCTCCGTCCCCACCCCGGGTGGCCTGACTAACCGCGAGCTGCTCCTGCTCGTGCGCGGCATCGCCGGGGGCGGCCTCGTCGGCCTCGACGTCGTGGAGACCGCCCCCAGCCTGGACGCGTCGAGCCGCACGGCGGCGATCGCGGGCCGCGTCGTGCTGGACGCCCTCGCGGCGCACGCCGGCGCAAAGGTCTCCGCGGAGAGGGGGGCGTGATGGGCGTCGTCCGCCGGCTCTCCGGGGCAGGGTCTTCGGGGTCGAGCGGGCCCGCACGAGCGGCGAGGGGATCCGTAATGAACGGCAGAGAAAGGTAGTCTGAGATGCAGAGCGATAACCTGGCGAGCGTCGGCACCACGGCGCCGGCCGGCACGGCCCAGGAACTCAAGCGGGAGTTCACGTTGTGGTCGGCGTTCACGTTCGCCTTCGCGTTTATCTCCCCGATCGTGTGCCTGTACGCGATCTTCGCGATAACGTTCGCGGCCGGGGGACCGGCCTCTTGGTGGGGCTTCCTTTTCGTGTTCGCCGGCCAGATCCTCGTCGCCCTGGTGCTGGCGGAGCTCGCGTCCAGGTACCCTCTGGAGGGCAGCGTCTACCAGTGGTCGCGCGTGCTAGGGGGGGCCACCTACGGGTGGTTCACGGGCTGGGCGTACATGTGGACGCTCGCCCTGGCCATGGCCGCCGTCGGCTACGGCGCGGCCGGGTTCGTCCCGACCATCCTCGGGGTTGAGCCTTTCTCCCAAGGGACGCAGCTGCTCGTCGCCATAGGTCTCGTGGCGTTCGCCACCTTCGCCAACATCGTCGGGCGCACGTTCATGAAGGTGCTGCTCGCCGGCAGCATCCTGGCCGAGATCATCGGCAGCGTCGTCATCGGCACGGTGCTCCTGCTGTTCTTCCGCGAGAACCCGGTCTCCATCGTCTTCGATACCGCCGGGACCGGGCAGGGCCCCGGCGGGTACCTCTTTGGCGGCCTCTTCGCCGCGATGGCCTTTATAGGCTGGGGCTTCGTGGGCTTCGAGAGCGCCGGCGCGATCGCCGAGGAGGTCAGGGAACCGCGCCGCGACGTCCCCAAAGCCATCATCTTCTCCCTGATCTTCGTCTCGCTTATCGTCATCTACTCCGCCTTCGCCCTGATACTCGCCATACCCGACATCCCGGCGGTGCTGGCCGGTGAGGTCGTGGACCCCGTGGCGGAGACGATGACCGCCCAACTCGGGTCCGCCCTTACGTCCCCGCTGTTCGCCCTCTTCCTGATCGGGTTCATGGCGAGCCTCCTCGCCCTGCAAGGTTCCTGCTCGCGCGTGATGTGGGCGTTCGCGCGCGACGGCGTCCTGCCCGCCTCGGGGTGGCTCAAGAGGCTCTCGTCCGAGGAGCGCATCCCCAGGAACACGGTGATCGTCGCGGGGTGCGTGGCCGCGCTCCTGTTGCTCGCCACGAACTCCGAGCGCATCTACTTCACGCTCTTGAGCTTCACCACGGGCGGTTTCTACCTGGTCTTTTTGCTGCCCGTGCTGGGCGCGCTGATCTCGCGCCTGCGCGGGCGCTGGGAGGAAGGACCCTTTAACCTCGGACGCCTGGGCCTGACCGTCACGCTCGTCGCCACGGTGTGGCTGGTCTTCGAGCTCCTGAACATCTCCTGGCCGCGCGCCGGCGACCTGCCGTGGTACCAGAACTGGGGGGTCGCCGTGATGATCGCGGTCGTCGGCGTCCTCGGCGTCCTCACCTACCTCCCGCTACGCGGGCGGATCTCCCGCGTGCACGGCATGACGGACGAGAGGGACGCCGCGCCGGCCTCCAGCGCCGGCGTTGGGACGGACGAGGCTTCTAGATGACCGCGCACGCGGGCGCCGGGGGTGGCGTCGCGCTCGTGACCGGGGCCGCGAGCGGCATCGGCGCCGCGGTCGCGGCCCGGCTCGCCGGGCGGGGCTGGCCTGTCGCCGGGATGGACCTGCGCGAGTCGGAGACGGACCTCCCGCTCACCGCCGACGTCACCGACGCGGCGGCCGTGCGCGGGGCGGCGCAGCGGGCCGAGCGGGAGCTCGGGCCGGTCTCGTTGCTCGTCACCGTCGCCGGCTACTACGAGATGGTGCCCGTCTCCGACATAAGTGTCGACGCGTGGCGACGTATGCTCGACGTCCACCTCGGCGGCACCCGCAACGCCTGCGCCGCCGTGCTGCCCGGGATGATCGAGAGGGAGGAGGGCCGCGTGATCACGATCTCCTCGGAACTGGCGCTCGGGGGCGGGGAGGACGACGCCCACTACGCGGCGGCGAAGGGCGCCATCATCGGCTTCACCAAGAGCCTCGCCGCCGAGGTCGCGGACAGGGGGGTGCTGGTCAACTCCGTCGCCCCCGGCCCGACGGATACCCCGCTCTTGGCCCCGGACTCGCCGTGGCGGGAACCGGCCTACCTGGAGACCCTCCCGCTGCGGCGGCTCGTGCGTCCGGAGGAGATCGCCGAGACCGTGCTCTTTCTCGCGGAGGAGGGGGACTACTTCTGCGGTCAGGTGCTCTCTCCGAACGCGGGGGCGGTGATCTGATATCGCGAAACATCTTGGGGGAGCCCCGATGAACGAAGAGGTACGAATCAGGGCGTTGATGCGCCGCTTCTACGAAGAGTTATGGAGCAGGGGCAACCTGGAGGCCATACCCGAGCTGGTTGCGGAAGACTTCGTCGACCACCAGGCCCCGGTAGGCCAGCCGTCCGGGCGCGAGGAGCTCGCCGGGCTGGTCCTCATGTGGCGCACCGGCTTCCCGGGCATGCAGGGGACCGTGCAGAATTTGATCTCGGAGGGGGACGAGGTCGTAGGGCGCTTCCTCATGCGCGGCACCCACCGCGGCGAGTTTATGGGTGTCGCGCCAACGGGGCGGTCGGTGACCATGAGCGGCATAGATATCGTCCGCGTCGCCAACGGCAAGATCTCGGAGTTCTGGTGCGCGGAACAGACGCTGGAGCTTATGCAACAGCCCGGCGCGGCACCGGTCTTGGCCGCGGGCCGGACGGAGGACGGACGATGAGCGAAGCACGCCCCCTCGAAGGGACCGTCGCCCTCGTCACGGGCGCCGCCCAGGGCATCGGTCGGGCGACGGCGCTGAGGCTCGCCGCCGACGGTGCCACCGTGGCCGCCAACGACCGCGAGCCGTCCGAACGCCTGGACGAAGTCGCGAGGGCCTGCGGCGGCGTGCCGGCCATTGGCGACGTCTCGGACCCCGCGGCGGTCGAGGAGATGGTCGCCGGGGTAGAGAACGACGCAGGTTCCATAGGCCTGCTCGTCGCGAACGCCGCCTACATGTCCATGGGTCCCTTTCTGGAACACGAAGAGGCGGACTGGTGGAGGCAGGTGGAGACGAACCTTTCGGGTACCTTTTACCTCGTACGATCGGTGCTGCCCGGCATGCGCCGGATCGGGGGCGGGCGCATCGTTATCGTCAGCTCGGAGTGGGGCGTGACCGGATGGCCCAACGCGACCGCCTACGCCGCGTCCAAGGCCGGCCTGATCTCCTTCGGCAAGACGCTCGGAAGGGAGCTCGCGCCGGAGAACATCGTCACCAACGTGATCTCGCCGGGCATCGTAGACACGCCGCAACTGGAGGTGGACGCCCACGACGCCGGGGTGACCCGCGAGGAGATAAAGGCCCGCTACGCCGCAGGGATCCCGGTGGGACGCATCGGGCGCCCCGAAGACATCGCCTCCACGGTGGCGTTTCTCGCCCGCGCGGGCTCTGCCGCCCTCGTCGGCCAGGTCTTGCAGCCCAACGGCGGCACCACGAGGGGCGGCGCATGGTGACCTATCCTGACCATCATCCGCCGGCACAACGCCGCCCGCCGGGTGGCGGTACCGTCGGTCATCGTTCGGGAGGACACCGATGCCAGGAACGGTAGACATAGCACTCGCGCAGTTGAGGCCCGCTGTGCGTGACACGGCGAAGAACCTCGGTACCATCACGCGGCTCGTCGAGGAGAACGCCGACGC
>JAUJMB010000095.1 GCA_030447045.1 Rubrobacteraceae bacterium
GCGGGATACCCGCCGGGGGGCTCTCTTTCGGGGCCGTGGCGAACGCGCAGGCGATCACGGACCAGCCCTACCAGTTCGACTTCTACGACGGCGGCGGGCTGGACCAGGCCTTCCTCGGGATGGCCGAGGTTGACGGCGAGGGGAACGTGAACGTCAGCCGGTTCGGGACGAAGCTCGCCGGGGCCGGCGGGTTCATAAACATCAGCCAGAACGCGAGGACCGTCTACTTTCTCGGCACCTTCGCCTCGCGCGCGAGCGTCGCCATAGAGAACGGGAACCTCAGGATACTCGATCCCGGCAGGAGCAAGTTCGTGGAGAGGGTGGGGCAGGTCACGTTCTCGGGCGAGTACGCGAGGAGGCGCGGGCAGACGGTCTACTACATAACCGAGCGCTGCGTCTTCAAGCTGGTCGAGGGCGGGCTCGAGATCGTGGAGCTGGCGCCGGGGGTGGTCCTTGGCAGGGACGTGCTCTCCCAGATGGCCTTCAGGCCCATCATCCCGGACGACATCCGCTCGATGGACGCCAGGATCTTCCACGAAGGGAAGATGGGCCTCGCCGAGAGCTCGCCCATGAGCCTCGACGACCGCGTCTCTTACGACGCCGAGAACAACGTCGTCTACGCCAACTTCGAGGGGATGAGGATAGGGACCGAGGAGGATGCCGACAAGCTCGCCGACTACCTCGACCGCTACTTCGCGAAGCTCGGGCGCAAGGTGCACGTCGTCGTCAACTACGACAACTTCGACCTCGCCCCGGCCGCCCGCGACACCTTCTTCGCGATGGTCAAGCACAACGAAGACTGCTACTTTCTCTCCTCGACCCGCTACTCGACCGACGCCTTCTTCAGGCACCAGCTCAAGGAGAACTTCGCCGAGGCCGAGCTCGAGCAGCGCATCTACCGCAACTTCGACGAGGCGCGCAAGAGCCTGCGCGTAAGGGACCTGTAGAAGGTCCCAGGAAACGCTGGCGGCCGGACGGCCCGATAGAGGAGGACCGCGCATGATCGAGACCACCGAGGGGACGCCTCTCTGGGAGCCCTCCCCCGAGTTCCGCCGGGGCGCCGCCATCACCCGCTACATGGAGTGGCTCGAGGGCGAGAAGGGCCTCTCTTTCGAGGACTACACCGCGCTCTGGGAGTGGTCCGTGACGGACCTTGAGGGCTTCTGGGCGAGCCTGTGGGAGTTCTTCGACGTCCAGTCCTCCAGGCCCCACGAGGCGGTGCTCGGGCGGCGGGAGATGCCCGGGGCCGAGTGGTTCCCGGGGGCCGAGCTGAACTACGCCGAGCACGTCTTCCGCAACGCCCAAGGGGAAGGACCGGCCCTGGTCCACGCCTCGGAGCTGCGCCCGACGGGGGAGACGTCCTGGCGGGATCTCGAGACACAGGTTGCCGCCTTCGCCGCCGGCCTCTCGGGGATGGGGGTGGGGCGCGGCGACAGGGTGGTGGCGTACCTGCCGAACGTGCCCGAAGCGGTCGTGGCGTTTCTGGCGTGCGCTTCTCTGGGCGCCGTGTGGTCGAGCGCCTCGCCGGATTTCGGCGCCGGGAGCGTGGTCGACCGTTTCAAGCAGATCAGGCCGAAGGTCCTCTTGGCCTGCGACGGCTACCGTTACGGCGGCAAAGACTTCGACAGGACCGACGTAGTCGCGAGGCTGCAAGCGGAGATCCCGACGCTCCAGAAGACTGTGCTCCTCCCTTACCTCGACGAGGCGGCCGACGCCGCGGCCCTCGACGACGCCGTCCTGTGGGGCGACGTGCTCGCGGCCAACGAGGGCGCGGGGCTCTCCTTCGAGCGAGTCCCCTTCGACCATCCCCTGTGGGTGCTCTACTCGTCCGGGACGACGGGGCTGCCCAAGGCCATCGTCCACAGCCAGGGCGGCATCCTGCTGGAGCACCTCAAGAAGGCCCGCCTGCACATAGACCTCGGTCCCGGGGACCGGTTCTTCTGGTTCACGACGACGGGCTGGATGATGTGGAACCTGCTCGTCGGCGGCCTGCTCGCCGGCGCCACCGCCGTCCTCTACGACGGCAGCCCCGCCCACCCGGACATGAACAGGCTCTGGGGGCTCGCCGAAGAGACCGGCATGACCCACTTCGGGACCAGCGCCGGATACCTCACCGGCTGCATGAAGGCCGGGGTAGAGCCGGGCCGAAACTTCGACCTCTCCGCGCTCAAGGGTGTGGGCTCGACCGGCTCCCCGCTCCCGCCCGAGGGCTTCGGGTGGGTCTACGCGCACGTGAAAGGGGACCTCTGGCTCTACTCGACCAGCGGCGGCACGGACCTGTGCACGGCCTTTGTGGGAGGGGTGCCGCTCTTGCCGGTGCGGGCCGGGGAGCTGCAGGCGCGGTCGCTCGGGGCGGCCGTCCACGCCTTCGACCCCGACGGCAGGCCCGTCGTCGGCGAGGTGGGGGAGATGGTCATAACCCAGCCTATGCCGTCCATGCCCGTCTTTCTCTGGAACGACGAGGGCGGGGAGCGCTACAGGGAGAGCTACTTCGACGTGTACCCCGGCGTGTGGCGTCACGGGGATTGGATCCTGATCAAAGAGCACGGCGGCTGCGTCATCTCCGGGCGTTCGGACTCGACCATAAACCGCGGCGGCGTCAGGATGGGGACCAGCGAGATCTACTCCGCCGTAGAAGGCGTCGAGGAGGTGGCCGACAGCCTCGTCGTGGACATACCGAAGCCCGGCGGCGACTCCTACATGCCCCTCTTCGTGGTCCTCAAGGAGGGCGTCGAGCTCGACGATGACCTCAAGAAAAAGATAGCGGGGAGCATCCGCGAGCGGACCTCCCCGCGCCACGTGCCCAACGACATCTTCGACGTCCCCGACGTCCCGAAGACCCTCAACGGCAAGAAGCTAGAGGTGCCGATCAAGAAGATCCTCTCCGGCACCCCGCCCGAGGAGGCCGCCAGCCGCGACTCTCTGAGCAACCCCGAGTCCCTCGACCGCTTCGCCGAGCTCTCGCAACAGATCTGAGCCTCCCGGCGCCGTTTGACTCGCAGGGTGGGCTGATCTAGGCTGCACCCGCAGTTATAAGGGGAAGGGGGCGAGTCCGGTTCGGAGAACGCGGTACGCGCGCGGGAGATTGCCAGTCTAATGCGGGTTTGGGGCAGGTGTGATGGGAGGCATGCATAGGGCGCCGCGTACCCTACATGGCGGGCGCCGTCCTGCTCGGGCTGTGGGGGCTCTTCGCCTTCTGGCCGCTCGTGGACAGCGGCAGCCCCGGCGCCCTGGTCCTGGCCCAGATCTTCCTCAGCATGATGTGCGGGCTGCGGGCCGCTTTTTACTCGGAGATCTCCACCACGAAGGTCCGCTACTCGGGGGCCTCGATGGGGTACCAGTTCGGCTTTGTCTTCGGGGGCGCCCTCGCCCGATAGTCGCGACCTCGCTTCTGGCCGCCACGGGCACGTCCCTCTCCATCGGTGCCTACATGGTCCTGGTCTACGCCGTAACCGGCGTCTGCGCCTTCCCGCTCTCCGAGACCTACGGACGCAGCATGGACGAGGCCTCGGAAGCCGCGCGCGAACGCGGACCCGCCGCCGGAATGCAGGAGCCGACGACGTAACCACGCCACACCATAGGCCATGACCGGGATGCCTACCGCCCCGACAGCGGCGGGGGCATCTCCCGCGGAGAGGAGCGAGACCTTGTACGAGACCATCCTCTACGAGAAGGCGGACGGCGTCGCCAGCGTCGCCCTGAACCGCCCGAAGAAGCTCAACGCCTTCGACGCCACGATGCACGAGGAACTGTACGCCGCCCTGGAAGACACGGCCTCCGACGAGGGGGTCCGGTGCGTCGTGTTGCGGGGTGAGGGGCGCGGGTTCTCCGCGGGCGCGGACCTGGCCGGGATCATCGCGGGCTCCGACGGCGACCCTGACCTCGGCGAGTACCTGCGCAACACCTACAGCCGCCTGGTCAAGCGGATGGTCTCCATAGAGAAACCCATCGTTGCTTCGCTCCACGGGCCGGTCTACGGCGCGGGCGTCGGCATCGCGCTCGCCTGCGACCTGCGCGTAGCCGCCCGGAGCGCCAGGTTCTCCGTCGCTTTCATAAAGATCGGGCTCATGCCCGACGCCGGGGTCTCGTTCTTCCTTCCCCGCGCCGTCGGCCTCGGGCGCGCCCTCGAGATGAGCATGCTCGGCGACCCCGTCGAGGCCGACGAGGCCCTCCGCATAGGCCTCGTAAACAAGACCGTCCCTGATGAGCGCCTGGCCGAAGAGACGGCGGCCCTCGCCTCACGCCTGGCCGCGATGCCGACGGCCGCTATCGGAAAGACGAAAGCGGCCCTCTACGCGAGCTTCGAGGAGAACCTGGAGGCCGTGCTGGAGCGCGAGGCCGAGGGCCAGACCTTCTGCGGCTACACCGCCGACCACAAAGAGGGCGTAGCCGCGTTCTTCGAGAAGCGGGAGGCGCGCTTTACGGGAGGGTAGCGCCGGCTAGCGCCCTCCGAGCTCCGGACCGCTCCATCCGGGGAGCGAGTAGAAGAGCGCCCCGCCGCGGCTCTCTATCGCCAGGTGGCCCCCGCCGTCGAGCTCGGAGGGCATCCTGTCCGCCTCCCGCACCGTGAGCGAGGTCTCCATCGCCGCCTCGGCGGGGGTGATGCTGCCGCCGTTGTCCCGGATGGCCGAGAGCAGCTCGCGCTCCGTGCCGGGCCCGGAGGAGGCGGAACCCCGTCTCTGCTGGAGCCCGGAGACACCGAGGGCGCCCAGCACGAGCGCGGGGAACATGAAGACGGGGACGAGCACCCCTGAGGTGAGGCCGACGGAGACGCCGAAACCGCAAAGGCCACGGCCAACGCGAACAGGACGTACGTTCCGGCGTCCGAGCCGGGCTCCGGGCGGCCGACGCCCCGCCGTACGTCGCGTCCCTCAAGCTCGCCTAAAACGACCCCGATCCGCCGCCTGCCGTACGGGGAAAATTCTGATCCGGCGCCCAGGGTGGCGCACGCCCGCGGGGCCGCCGGCTGCGGCCCCGCGGGCGGTTCTGTAAGATGGGGGCCGTTTCGCGGCCAGGGGTGGGACCATGCGGAGGACCGTCTGTTGAAGCGGCTACGGGTGCTCATGACGCGCCAGGAGATCGTGCCGGAGAGGCTCGCCGGCGCCACGGTCGTCGTCCTCGACGTGTTCATGGCGACCACGACCCTGCTCGCCATCCTCGAGAACGGCGCCAGCGACGTCTACCCGGCCGAGGGCCTCGAGGAGGCCGAAGAGATCCGCAGAAAGCTCGGCTCCGAGAACGTCCTGCGCGGCGGGGAGCAGGACGCCGCGCGCATAGACGGCTACGACTGCGGCCCTTTCCCCGACGAGTACGCGCCCGAGGTCGTCAGGGGCAAGGACGTGATCTTCGTGACCACGAACGGCACCCGCGCCATCGCCGACGCCGCCCCCGCCGCGCGCGTCCTCCTCGGGTGCCTGCGCAACGCCCCGGCCGTCGCCCGCGAGCTGGAAGCGTCGGGCACGGACTCCGTCTACCTCGTCTGCGCGGGCTCCGCCGGCCGCTTCACCGTAGAGGACTTTCTCGGTGCCGCCAAGATCCTGTCCCACATGAACGCCCCGGAGTGGCGCCCCAACGACGCCGCGTGGCTCGCCCTGGATTTCATGCACAGGCACGGAGAGAACGTGCACGGGGTCCTCAAAGAGAGCCGGGCCGGGCGCTGGTTTGCCGAGAACGACCGGATGGACGCCTTCCGCTTTGTCGCCGACGTCGGGGCGAGCGACCTCGTGCCCGAGGTCGTCGACGGAAAGGCGGTTGGAGGCATTAGGCATCAGGCTACGGGCACCAGCAGAGACCCGAGGGAAGCTCCGGACCACATTCGCCGGTCGGGAACCTGACACCGAAGCCTGAAACCTGTTACGAAAGGATACGGATGTCCGAGACGATAGGAGTCCGCGAGGGCGAGGGGTTCGACGCGGAGGCCGTCGAGGGCGTCCTGCGCGGGAAGATCGACGGGTTGCCCGAGGGGAGACTCGAGGTCGAGCAGTTCCCTTTCGGCGCGTCGAACCTTACGTATTTGTTGAGGATCGGGGACTGGGAGGGTGTGCTGCGCCGCCCGCCGCTCGGCCCCATCCCCCCGAAGGCGCACGACATGGGTCGGGAGTCCGGCATATTGTCGAAGCTGAACG
>JAUJMB010000096.1 GCA_030447045.1 Rubrobacteraceae bacterium
TCTCCTACGCGATGAGCGTGATCGTCTCGCGCGCCCTCCCGGACGTGCGCGACGGTCTGAAGCCGGTCCACCGGCGTGTGCTGTACGCGATGCACGACGTCGGTCTGCAGCCCAACCGTCCGTACCGCAAGAGCGCCACGGTCGTCGGTGAGGTCATCGGTAAGTACCACCCGCACGGCGACTCGGCCGTCTACGACACGTTGACCAGGCTGGCCCAGAGCTTCTCGATGCGCTACCCGCTCGTCGACGGCCAGGGCAACTTCGGCAGCGTCGACGGCGACCCGCCGGCCGCCATGAGGTACACCGAGGCGCGGCTTACCCGCATGGCGACCGAGATGCTCAGGGACATAAGCTCGGACACGGTGGACTTCGTCCCGAACTTCGACGAGAGCCAGCGCCAGCCCGAGGTGCTGCCGGCGCGGTACCCGAACCTGCTCGTCAACGGCTCGGACGGCATCGCGGTCGGCATGGCGACCAAGATACCGCCCCACAACCTCGGCGAGGTCATCGACGCCACCGTGGCGCTCATCGACGACCCCGAGCTCGACGATGGGGACGTGGCGAAGCACATAAAGGGGCCGGACTTCCCGACGGGCGGCGTGATCGTCGGGCTGCGGGGCATCAAGGACGCGGTCACGACCGGGCGCGGGTCGGTGCGGGTGCAGGCCAGGGCCCACACCGAGCAGATAAAGGGCAACCGGACCCAGATCGTGGTCACCGAGATCCCCTATCAGGTAAACAAGAGCTACCTCTTGCAGAAGATCGCCGAGCTCGTCAAGGAGCGCAAGCTCACGGACATAAGCGACCTGCGCGACGAGTCCGACCGCAACGGGATGCGCATCGTTATCGAGCTCAAGCGCGAGGCGGTGCCGAAGGTCGTCCTGAACAACCTCTACAAGCACACCCAGATGCAGCAGAGCTTCGGCGTGAACCTGGTGGCCCTCGTGAACGGCGTCCCGAAGACCCTCTCGTACCGGGAGGTCCTCAAGCACTACGTCGCCCACCAGTTCGAGGTGGTGACCCGCAGGACGCGCTACGAGCTCGAGCGGGCGAAGGCGCGGGCGCACATCCTCGAAGGGCTGCTGATCGCGCTCTCCAACCTCGACGAGGTCGTCGCGACCATCCGCAAGAGCCGTTCGGTCGAGACGGCGCGCAACAACCTGATGAAGACCTTCAAGCTCTCCGAGCGCCAGGCCCAGGCTATTCTGGACCTCAGGCTGCAGCGACTCACCGCGCTCGAGCGGCAGAAGGTCGAGCAGGAGCACAGGGACCTCAGGGAGAAGATCGACTACCTGGAGGGCGTGCTCGCCGACGAGGGCAAGGTGTACGGCATCGTCAAGGAGGAGCTCGCCGAGGTGCGGGCCGCCTACGCCGACGAGCGCCGCACGGCCATAACGGCCGAGGAGGGCGTGGACTTCGAGATAGAGGACCTCATAGCCGAGGAGGAGATGGTCATCTCCATCTCCAACGGCGGCTACTTCAAGAGCGTCCCCGTCAACACCTTCCGCAAGCAGGGCCGGGGCGGCATAGGTGTGGCCGGGATGGAGCTCAAAGAGGGCGACTACATAGACCACCTCTTCATCACGACGACGCACCACTACATGCTCTTCTTCACCAACAAGGGCAAGGTGTACAGGCTCAAGGTCCACCAGCTCCCGAGGATGGGGAGGACGGCCAAGGGGCGGCACATCGCCAACCTGCTCCCGTTCGCGCAAGGGGAGAGGATCCAGACCGTCATCGCGACCAAGGAGTTCGACGAGGCCCAGTACCTGCTCTTCGCGACGAAGAACGGCATCGTCAAGAAGACGAACTTCCTCGAGTACAACACGCCGCTCAAGAGCGACGGGATCATCGCGATCAACCTCGCCGACGACGACGAGCTGATCTCCGTGCGCGAGGTCTCCGAGGGCGCCGACGTGATCATGGTGAGCCGCAACGGCAAGGGCATACGCTTCCCCCAGAGCGACGCGAGGCCCATGGGCCGAGCCACCGCCGGCGTCAAGGGGCTCACGCTCGGCAAGGGTGACGTCGTCCTCAGCATGGACGTGGTCTCCGACGACGCGGCCGACCTGTTCATGATCACGGAGAAGGGCTTCGGCAAGCGCACGGCCCTCTCGCAGTTCCGACCCCAGGGCCGCGGCGGCCAAGGCGTCATAGCCCTCAAGACCGACGGCGAGCGCGGCAAGCTCAAGGGCGTGCGGGTGGTCCGTCCGGGGCTGCACGAGCTGGTCATAGTCTCGAACTTCGGGACGACGATCCGCATCGACGCGGACTCGGTCTCGCAGCAGGGGCGTACCGCGCAGGGAGTTCGGGTAATGAACCTGCGTGCCGGCGACTCCGTGAGCGCGCTGGCCAAGGTGGCCGCGTCGAGGGTCACGGATGCCGACGGGGCGACAGACGAGCTATCGCTGGAGGAGATCACGGGCGAGGAAGCCATAAACGAGTCCGCAGCCGGCCTGCCGGAGGCGAACGGGAGCGGAGGGGGAGAGGGTGCATAACGATTGCGACGGCGTGGTCGAGTGCACGGCGCTCGTCCTCGCCGAGGGCTGCTCGGAGCTCGAAGGCCGCCTGACGCTCTTCGGGGTCCTCGATGAGATCCGGCCCGCCGAGAGCGGCGAGACCTCCTTTGTGGTCTACACCAAGTTCGAGGGCTGCGAGCACGCCACCGACGACGAGCGCCGCGCCCGCCTGATCATCACCGACGAGGACGGGGAGACGCTCGTCGAATCGGACGAGTACCCCATCTGGTTCGCCGACGCCGAGGACCCGGCCACCATCGTCTCGGCCTTCGACCTGCCCGAGGGCTTCTCGGACGGCTCGAAGGTCCTGTGGGTCGAGGCCGTCCTCGACGACGAGACCCTCTCCCAAACCGCGGTCAGGGTCCACGACCGATACAGCGTGTAAATACCGACAAGAGGCCCGGGAAACCCCCGGGCCTCTCCCATTTGTGAGGAAACCAACCTATGCCTGAAGATCTTGCAATATTCATCGACTGGGAGAACATCTACATCTCCACGGTCACCGAGTACAAGGCGAAACCGAACGTCTCGGCCATCCTCGAGAAGTCGCGCGAGTACGGCCGCATAGTCTCGGCCACCGCGTACGCGGACTGGACGGAGGGCGACTTCCGCCAGGCCCCTCCCACCCTCTACTCCAACGGCATCTCGCCGCGCTACATCTCCGCCCGCTACTTCCCAGGAGGCAAGGCCTCCAAGAGGCGCACGAACTCCATCGACGTGATGCTCGCGGTCGAGTGCTCTGATTTTCTCCACAACCACCCGCAGGTCGACACCTACGTGCTGGTAACGGGGGACGGGGACTTTATCCCGCTCGTGAGCCTGCTCAGGAGCCAGGGTAAGAACGTTGTCGTGATCGGGGTCTCCGAGGCGACGTCGTACCACCTGATCGAGTCCGCCGACCACTTCGTCTCCTACGCCTCCCTTCTTGAGGAGGACCGCGCCGCGCGCGCCCCCGAGAAGGAGCAGAAGAAGGCGGCCGCCGACCCCTACCAGGAGTTGGTCAGGGCCGTGGAGACGCTGAAGAAGGGCGGCAGGCCCCGCGTCCTCGGCCAGGTCAAGCAGCAGATGATCGTGCAGCTCGGCTCCTTCGACGAGCGCAACGCCGGCTTCAAGAAGTTCAAGGACTTCGTGGTCGAGGCCGAGCGCCGCAACCTCGTGAACACGGTGGACCAGGACCTCGAGCTTCAGGTCTACCTCCCCGACGAGAAGGTGCCGGACCTCCAGGACTCGGACCTCGCCTCCGAGGAGCCGAAGGAGGACGCCGCCCCCGCCAGGCAGCCGGCCCCCGCGGCCCGGACCAACGGCAAGACGGGCCGGGGGGACCAGAACGGGCGGCAGGCGGAGAAGGCGGACTTCGACCTTCTCGAGGACCTGACCGCCTACGAGCTCAAGACGGTCTGCGGCACCGTTGCGGGGCTCAAGCAGCCGGCTTCGTTCGTGGAGATCTTCTCCAGCATAAGGGAGCTCGACGAGCGCGGCGAGCTGGAGCTCTCGCGCGACGAGATCGGCGAGGTCATCAACGCGATGCTCGAGGCCGACTTTCTCGCCAAGGTACACGAGAAGCCCTACGAGGCCGCCAAGGCCGGCATGAACCTCTACGCCCTGAACGCCGACAAGCCGGAGGTGGTCTCGGCCCTCAACGCCGGCTAACGTCCCACGGAAGTGCCGCCGACCGGCCCGTCTGACCACGCACTCACAGTAGCCCGCGAGGTGGCAGACGGGCTGGTGGGGGCCGAAGCCGCCGCCCTCGTCGGCAGCCACGCCCGCGGGGACGCCGGGCCCGACTCCGACGTGGACGTCCTCGCCGTCGGGCCACAGACGTTCTCCTTCAGGCTCGAACACCGCGGCGGCCTGCTCGTCTCCGTGAGCTCCCGCCCGCCCGAAGCGTACCGCCGCGAGATGGCGGACCCCGGTTGCGTCGGCACCGCCGTTCCCGGCTGGCGGGAGGCCGTGGTGCTCCACGACCCGAATGGCACGGCCGGGGCGCTGATCGAGGAGGCCGAAGCGTGGACCTGGGGGCCGCTGGAGCGGCGCTGCGACGGGTGGGTGGCGGAGGAGATCACCTCCCTCGCCGAAGAGGTACATAAGCTGGTCGCGGCGACCCGGACCGGAGACCGCGTGAGGGCCGCCGTCCAGCGCTCCGTCCTCGCCCTCCGCCCGTCCCAGGTCCTGGCCGTGCACCGGCGGATCCTCTACGGCTCCGAGAACCGCCTGTGGGATCTCGTCGCTGAAGCGATGGGGGAGGGGTGGCACCAGGCGCAATCCGCCGCCCTCGGCCTGAACGGGGAGCCGTTCGAGGAGACCTGCCGGGCGGCGCTGGGGCTGTACGGCCTCGCCGCCGACGAGGCGCAGTCGCTGTTAGACGAGCGCCAGCGGCGGGTGGTGCGTCACGCGCAGGTTCTCAGCGGTCTGGCCGAGGGCTGAGGAGCTAGTCCGCGAGCTTGTAGACCGTCAGGCGCGCCAGGATTAGGGCGGCGAGGATCTGGACCACCGAGAGGCCGAGCGTAGTGGCGACCTGCGACGCCGTGGTGCTCGTAAAGACGATGTAGACCACGGTAAGCAGGCCGAACCCGACGGCGAACCACAAGAGGGCCTGGACCCTGTGGCCGGCGTCCCTCTCCCGCCAGATGACGGTCCCGATCAGGGCCGGCACGAAGAAGGCCAGGGTCATCGGCACCAGCCGCAGCACGACCACCACAACGTCCAGAACGTCTTCCATGGTAAAAGTCTACATTAAAGCCGGTGAAATACTGGAAAAATTTCGGCAATGTATGTACGCTGTTACACTTGAACCATTAAACAGAAGGCGGTGGGTCATGGGGATAAACCAGCGGATCTCCCTAAGAAAATTCGTAGACGACATTCGGCGCTGGGTCGACGAGGGGAGGAGCGACGAGTGGATCGCGAGCGCCCTCGGCACGAGCCCGTCCTCGGTCCAATCCTTCCGCTCGCGCAACGCCATCTACCGCCGCGGAAACGTCTCCACCCTGAGTAACCCCGAGGACTACGCCGCCTACGAGGGCGTCCTCGAGATGGAAGGCCCCGGGGTGTGGTTCGACCCCGGCATCGAGGACGACCCCCGCTGGCAGAAGCGCTGGAACGGCGCCCAGAGGGTCGAGCTTCGCCTCACCCCGACCAGGATAGTCCTCGTCCGCCGCAACGGGGAGGCCAGGTTCCGCGCCAGGCCGGGCGTCTAGCGCCTCTAGGGTATAATCCATCGGGGTTCGGGCCGTCCGACCCGTCGCTGCGGGCCGCGGAGAGATCCCGGTTCGTAGAGCAAAGTCCGGACTCGTAGCAGAGGCCGCTCGGGCCAACAACCCGAGGGGCGGGGGTCGCAAGCCCCCCGCCACGTCAAGTGCAACAGAGAGCAGACCAGCCGATGGATCGTAGCCTCGCTACAGATCACAGGTGATGGGTGAAAGGGTGGGGTAAGAGCCCACCGGCGGTATCCCGAGAGGGGCCGGCCAGGTAAACCACCGGTGCGAGCAAGCCAAAAACGTCTGGTCTCCAGACAGGTAGGCGCAGCTCCGCAAGGAGCCCGAAGCGAAGCTTCGGAGATGGATGGCGGGATAGAGCAGAATCCGGCTTACGGGACGGCCC
>JAUJMB010000097.1 GCA_030447045.1 Rubrobacteraceae bacterium
TGGCCTCGAAGTAGCCCCAGGTCGAGCTCCAGTCGTTGGCGATGACGGTCTCGCGCAGGAGGGTCTTCCCCTTGTGGTCCTCCAGGACGATGGTGTTCGAGGCCTCGAAGTTGCGGGAGTAGCCGCTCACGGTGAGGGGGTCGGAGACCCTGGCCCCCGCCCGGGGCTCCACGAGCACGGTCTGGCCGCCCGCGGCCGGGGGCGGCTCCTTCGGGCGCACGCCGGCCGGCCTGAAGTCCACGACGAGCCGGGCCGGCCCGGTCAGCTCCAGCACCCGGTAGCGGAAGCCCTTCCGGGCGAGGACGTCCACGAACATGCCGCCTTCGGGCGAGCGCACGACGTGGAAGCTGTTCAGCAACCCCTCGCCGAACCCACCGTCGGAGACGGCGGTCGCGTTGGCGGAGGGAAGGTTCACGCGCAGGAGGCTGTCGTCCTCGGGGCTGTCGAGGGTCCAACGCGGGACGGTCCCGGCCGGCTCTTGCCCGGCCCCGAGGTCGAGCACCACGCGCTCGAAGCCCTCGTGCGCCCCGTGGCGGACGGCGAGCAGGGTATCGGCCTCAAGGCCGTCACCCCCTTCCGCACGCGGTTCGGACCCGAACGGCCCGGCCGCGCCGGCGCCGTCCTCCGCGGCGTCCGAGGAGGCCACCCCGACGGTGGACTCGCGCCCATCCTCCGCCGCCGGCGTCGCAACCGCTACCGCCTTCGGGCGCGACCCCGCCTCCGCGCTCGCGTCCATGGCCTCCTCCACAGGCCCCCCGCCGGAGCAACCGACCACGAGCGCGAACGCCAGGAGTAGGAGGGCGAGGGCGCCGGTGCGTCTCACCGGCGGTCCGTCGCGGCCCGGGCCTTCGTCTCTCTCCTTGGGTATTCGACCATAAGCTGCGGAGCATTATAGGGAGGGGGGTTTGCGGGGCGTTTGAGAACCTGTTTCGCTCCTGTAACGAGTCTCCGGCGCTGGCATATAATCTCCGCCTGGTTGGCGAGACGGGAGGGGCGGCCATGATCCGGCCTGAAGACGTGGCGGCGGCGCGGAGGCGGTTGCGGGGGGTGGCGCTGCGGACGCCCCTGATCCCCTGCCCCGGCGGCGACGGGACGCTCTTCTTCAAGCCGGAGAGCCTGCAGCCGACGGGCGCCTTCAAGTTGCGGGGTGCGTACAACAAGATCTCCTCCCTCAGCAGAGAAGAGCGCTCCCGTGGCGTCGTCGCCCACTCGAGCGGCAACCACGCCAGGGCCGTCGCCTACGCGGCCCGCGCCCTCGGCGTGAAGGCCACCATAGTGATGCCCCGCGAAGCCCCGAAGGGGAAGCTCGATTCGACGGCGGCGCTCGGCCCGGAGCTGGTCCTCGTCGGGCCCGATAGCGGGGAGCGGGCCAGGAGGGCCGAGGAGCTCGCGGCGGAGCACGGCTACGTGCCCGTCCCCCCGTACGACGACGAGGTGCTTATCGCCGGCCAGGGGACCGTGGGGGCCGAGATCCTGGACGACCTGCCCGACGTGGAGACGGTCCTGGTCCCCGTGAGCGGCGGCGGGCTCATAAGCGGCGTGGCCGCCGCCATAAAGCAGACCAGGCCCGCCGTAAGGGTGATAGGCGTGGAGCCCGAGCTCGCCGCCGACGCCAGGGAGAGCCTGAGGACCGGTAGGCTCGTCGAGTTTCCGGCCGAGAAGGCGGGAAGCACGGTCGCCGACGGGCTGCGCGTCCGGAAGCTCGGGGATGCGCCCTTCGAGCACGTCCTGGCCTACGTGGACGACATCGTCGCCGTGACGGAGGAGGAGATCCTGGACGCCATGCGCCGCCTGGCCCTCAGGGTGCGCCTCGTCGCGGAGCCGAGCGGCGCCGTGACGTTCGCCGCCCACCTCTTCCACCGCCACGAGCTCCCCGGCACCCGCCTGAACGTCGCCGTCGTGAGCGGCGGCAACGTGGAGCCGGACCTGCTGGCGAAGGTCCTGGCCAGCGGCCCTAGCGCGGCGTGACCTCGACGGGGTCGCCGACGCGGACGGCGCCGGGGGAGGTGTGGATCAGGTACCGCCCGAACAGGACCTCACCATAATCCTTGCGGTACGTGGCGAGGGTCCTCAGCGGCTCCTTGCCGCGCTCCCCCGACGCCTGATCTACCGTCGTGATCGCGCACCGCGGGCAAGGCTCCGCGACCCGGAAGACCGCGTCGCCTACCCTTACCTCTTCCCAGTCGTCCTCGGCGTAGGGGCCGCAACCCCTGACGACGAGGTTGGGCCTGAAGCGGTCCATGGGGACGGCGCTCTCGAGCCTCCTGTTCAGATCTTCGAGGGATGCTTCGGAGATCAGGAGCAGGGGAAAGCTGTCGGCGAAGCTCGTCTGGTCGCCGCTCCTCGCGTACGCGGAATCCACGGGCCTCACGTCGTCGTCTGGTTTGCGCACGAGCCGGCACCGGGCGCCCAGGAACCTTCCGAACCACCGGTCCGCGTACCCGCCGACGGGCGCGCCGCGCTGCGCGTCGCCCCAGACCTCGACGTCGATCCGTCCTTCGGGCTGCCCTCCGAGCGGGACCTCCAGGTCGGGCATGCCGGGGGCGCCAACGACGAGGCGGTCCGGCGTGATACGCGGGGAGATCAGGGCCATCCTCGGGTGCCGACGCTGCGACAAGAACCCGCCCCCCTCGTCCACGAGCATCCAGCGCCGATCGTAACGCAGTCCGGTCGCCTCCAGGTCGGCGCCCTGTAGAGAGACGCCGCCGCAGGACTTTATGGGGTAGACGTACACGCCGCTCAGGACCGGCCGCGTCAAGGGAGGCTCTCCATCCTACGGCCGATCCGGGCGGCGAGGTCGGCCTTCTCTTCTTCGGGGATATCGAGCGCGCCGGCCGTCTCCAACATGAGGGCGGCGAACTGCTGCTCCTCGTAGGGCGTTCCGGGCGGCAGGGGCACGACGTGCCAGTGGACGTGGGCGTTGCCCCCGTTGGAGCCCAGGGACATGACGTACATCCGCTCGGCCCCGACCTCCCCGCGCACCGCCTCCGCCACCCGGTAGACCACCCGCTGGAGGGCCAGATACTCCTCGACCGTGAAGTCCGCCGTCACCTGCTCCCTGTGCCTCCTCGGAACGACGAGCGTGTAGCCGTACTGCGTCGGCCACCGGCTCAGGAAAGCGACGGCGTCGTCGTCCTCGTAGACGATGTAGTGTCCGGTGAAGTCAGGGTCGCCCGCCAGGATGCCGCAGACGAAACACGGCCCCGTTCGCGCCCGCTCGTGGTAGGCGTCCAGGTCCGGCGTGTGTCGCTTGTGGGTTGCCATACGCGCCATCATCCCGGGAAACGCCGGTCCGTTCAAGGTTGCGTCGCTGTGGTCCTCGTCGTCGCGCGATACCGGGGTTCGCGGGCGGGTTTGAAACCCGCCCCTACGGGCCCGGGTGGGTTGGCGACTTTTCGTCAGTCCTTGCCTTCCGCGGCCGGGATGCCGTGTTGCAGCTCCTCCTCGAGGTCGGAGATCTCCCGCCTTACGGCAGCGACGACCTCTTCGGTCGGCACTATCCGGTTGTCTCTCTCCCGGCGGAGCTTCATTTCGACGCCGCCGTTCTCCAGGGAGCGGGACGTCAGGGTCAGGCGGATGGGGGCCCCGATCAGGTCCGCGTCCTTGAACTTTGTCCCCAGGCTCTCCCGCCTGTCGTCGTAGAGCACCTCGACGCCGGCGGACGTCAGTCCCTCGTAGAGGCTTGGGGCTGCCTCGTGGTCCGTGGCAACCAGGTGCACGTGGTAGGGCGCGACGGAGACGGGCCAGACCAGCCCGTCTTCGTCGCGCTTCTCCTCGGCGATGCAGGCGAGGAGCCGCCCGACCCCGATCCCGTAAGAGCCCATCACGACGGGCTTACGCCTCCCGTCCCGGTCCAGGAAGTAGGCGCCGGCCGCCTCGGCGTAGCCGGTGCCGAGCTTGAAGATGTTGCCAACCTCGACGCCGCGCTCGGCCCTTATCGGGGCACCGCACTCCGGGCAGGCCGAGCCCTGTTCCGCCGCGGCCAGATCCGTGACGATGTCGGCCTCAAAATCCCTGCCGTGGTTGACGTTCAGGAGGTGGAAACCCTCCTCGTTTGCGCCGGCGGTGAGGTTGGGTGAGAGGGCAACGGCGTCGTCCGCGACGACCAGCACGTCCCGCAGGCCCACCGGAGAAGCGTACCCGGGCTCGGCGCCCACGGCCCGGATCTCCTCCTCGCGCGCCGGCCGCAGAGCGCCGGCCCCCACCGCGTTCGCGAGCTTCGTCTCATTTAACTCCATATCCCCGCGCACCACGGCGAACACGAACCGCTCCTCCTCGCCCACGGTCGCGACCATAAAGACGGCCTTAGCCGTCCTGGACTCTGGTACTCCCAAAAGCCGGGCCAGGGCCTCTATCGTGTCCGTCCGCGGGGTGGCTACCCTCCTGAGGGGCTTCTGTTGCTCCGCTCCCGCCGTCGGCTTGCGGAAAGTCGCGACCTGCCGGTTGGCGGTGTAGCCGCAACCGTCGCAGAGGAGGATCGTGTCCTCGCCGACGGGCGTGAGGTACATGAACTCGTGGGCCAGGCTGCCGCCCATGATGCCGACGTCTGCGCCCACGGCGACGGCGGGCAGCCCGCAGCGGGCGAAGATCCTGAAGTAGGCCCGGTGGAGCGCCCGGTACTGGCGGTCCAGACCTTTCTCGTCCTGATCCAGGCTGTAGGCGTCCTTCATCGTGAACTCCCTGGCACGGATCAGGCCAGCCCTCGGCCGCGCGTCGTCCCGGAACTTCGTCTGCAACTGGTAGACGAGCCGCGGCAGTTGTTGGTACGAGTCCACCTCTCCGGCGACCAGCCCAGCGACGACCTCCTCGTGGGTCATCGCCAGCACCATCGCCCGATCCCTTCGGTCCCGCAGCCTGACGAGCTCGGGCCCGACGCTCGAGTACCGCCCCGACCTCTCCCAGATCTCCGCGGGCTGCACGACCGGCATCGAGACCTCCTGCCCCTCGCAGGCCTCCATCTCCTCCCGCAGGATGTTGGAGATCTTGTCCAGGGATCTCTTCGCCAGGGGCAGGTAACTGAACACCCCGGCCGCCAGAGGCCGAACGAACCCAGCCCGTAACAGCATCCCGTGCCCCGCCACCTCCGTCCCCGAGGGAACTTCCCGCAGAGTCCTACCAAACAGCGCGCTCATCCGCATGTATGTCCTCCGTCCACCAACCTGAAGTTCAATGCCCGCAACCCGAAAGCTGACACCTACGTCGCCATAAACGGCGTCGTGGCGTACTGGAGGAGGCCGCCGATCCCGGCGGCCTCCTCGCCGAGCTCCATCCGGAGGCGATCCTCGCGCCCGACAAAGCCGAACTGCCGGAAGAGATCGTGGGAGGGGCAGCCGTCCGGACCGGTGGCGATGGCGCGGACCGGGGCGTCGCCCGCCGCTTCGAGGGCGCGGAGGAGCAGGCGCCGGGCCGCTTCGGTGGTCTTCGCGGCGAAGGGGCCGAGCCGGACGGGGGGGTGCGAGGCGTCCAGGATCAGGTACCCCTCCACCCTCCCGGCCGCGTCCCTCGCCACGAACCCCCGCCCGGAGCGCAGCCCGAGGGCGGAGAAGATGAGGGGCGAGCGGTCCGCCCCGTGGCCCCAGAGGTCCAAGCCGTAAAGCTCGGGCAGGTCCCCGAACCGCAGCGTGTCGACCCGACGGACGTCCGCGCTTTTGGTCGCGGCTCTCCGCACGGGCCCATCGAGCCGGTAGACCGTGCGCCGCCCCACCTCCCTGAAACCCAGGGATCTGTAGATGCCCTCCGCGGGTCCGGTGGCGTAGAGCCGAACCGTCTCTGTCTCGCGGCTCCTGAGATACGCCACGGCCCAGGCCGAGAGCTCCCTGCCGAGGCCGAGGCCCCGGTGGTCGTGGTGGACGGCCAGGTGGCACAGGATGCCGACCGCCCCGAGCGGCACCGCCCCGACCATCCCGGCGAGCCCGCCGTCTGGTGCCTCGGCCACGAACCACCGGGCGTCGCGGACGCCGCGCAGGAGGTCGAAAGCCC
>JAUJMB010000098.1 GCA_030447045.1 Rubrobacteraceae bacterium
AAAGGCCCTCAACGTCCGCGGGTGAGGATATCACGGGACGCCCGGGGTTACGAACCCGCCCGAGCCGCTTCCCGAACTCCACGGCGGCCAGTATTATACAAGCCTTCGCCTGGCCCACGCCCCTGGTCTGAACGAGGTCGTGGACGTTCACGTTGTGGAGGCCGAAGAGGTCGCCGTGGGTGGATATGACCTCGCTCGCGAGCTCGACGGCGGTCTTCTCGCGGTTGCCGATGCCGAAGAGGATGCCGAGCAACTCGGCGTTGGAGAGGGCGCCGGGCCCGGCCTCGAGCAGGCGCTCGCGCGGGCGGAGCTCCGGGGGGAGCTGCTTTATGGTGTAGCGTCTTCCTTCCAAGGCTCTAGGGTGATTATCGGCCGGCGGGGCTCACGGCTGCAGCACGCCGAAGCGGGCGAGCATCCTGCCGGTAAGCGCGAGGGGGAGGCCTACCACGTTCGTGTAGTCGCCCCCGATCCACTCGACAAACGCCCCGGCCCGGCCCTGGATCGCGTACCCGCCGGCCTTCCCGACACCCTCGCCAAGCCGCACGTAGGACTCGACCTCCCCGTCTCCTACCTCGCGCATGCGCACCCGCGTGACCGCGCTGCCGACGACGAGGCTCTCGCCCCGCGCCACCGCAACTCCGGAGTAGACCTCGTGCGGCCTGCCGCGCAGGGAGAGGAGCATCCGCCGGACCTCCTCTCCGTCGGCGGCCTGGCCGAGGACCCTCCCGGCGGCGGGGCCACCGGGCAGAGAGACGACCGTGTCCGCCGCGAGCACCACGTCGTCCGTGGTTTGCGCGACAGTGAGGGCCTTGCCGCGGGCGTTCGTCTCGGCGGTCTCTCTAGGGTCGGCGAGCGTCACCTCGGGGAAGCCGCTGCGCCGCGCCTCGAAGGTGTAGCCGGCCGCGCGGAGCAGGTCCACGCGCCGGGCCGACTCGGAGGCGAGGACGAAGCGCAAGCGGGGCGTCCGCTTCTACTGGCCGAAGAAGAGGCCGAGCTCGCGGTCGGCGCTCTCGGGGGAGTCCGAGCCGTGGACGAGGTTGTCCGGGAGGGAGAGGGCGAGGTCGCCCCGGATCGTGCCGGGCGCGGCCTCGGCGGGGTTCGTGGAGCCCATGAGGTTCCTCATCACCTTTATGGCGCCCTCGCCCCTTATGCGCATCGCGACGACGGGGGTCGAGGTGATGAACTCGACGAGTTCCTCGAAGAACGGCTTGTCGCGGTGCTCGGCGTAGTGCTCCTCGGCAAGCTCGCGGCCGACGTCCATGAGTTTCATCGCGTCTATGTCCAGGCTCTTGGCCTCTATACGGCGGATGATCTCGCCGACGAGGCGGCGGCGCACGCCGTCCCCCTTTACAAGTACCAGGGTCTCTTCCACGATCTTCTCCTTCTAGGGTTTACGGATAGGAAATTTACCAGGCCATCTTCTTGCCGCTGCGCTGGTCCGTGCCGCAGTAGGGGCACAGGCCCCACTCCTGGTTGAGCGGCCGGTCGCAGTTGATGCACGGCTTCTTGAGCTCCCAGGCGCAGGTGGGGCAGATCAGGAACTCCTTCTCCACCAGGTTGCGGCAGTTCGGGCAGAGCAGCGTGTTGTTGCGCAGCTCCCGCTCCAGGAGCGCCGTCTCGAGCTCGCGCTCGCGCGACTCGTCCAGGTACTCGGGGGGGCGTACGATCAGGTAGATCAGGGTCCCAACGTACGGGAACACGACCGCCACGATCCCCCACAGCAAGCTGATGGCGCCGCGCCGCCCAGCGTCGGTGTACGTCCAGTAGACGAGGGCCACCCACAGCACGACGAACAGCAGAACGACGAGCTGAACCGAGATCCGCAAGATCGGGCTGTCCAGAAAGTTGGAGATGACCTGGAAAGGGTCGGAACCCTGCAGCAAGAGCGAGACCTGGGCGAAGCTCATGAGATAAACCTTACCACCACGACGTAACCGAGCACAAAACACACAGCGGCCACGACCACCAGCAGCCCCACGAGTCGCCAGATCCCCCCCCTAGTCACGAAGCCACCGCAGGACCGGCGCCGCCGTAGCAAACGACCCGACCACGAGCACTACGCCGCCGCCCCCGGCGACGGCCCGCACCGCCAGCGTGACGGCTTCCACGGGGTCCTCCTCCTTCAGCGTCTCTTCCCCCTCCACGTCATCGTGGCCCCGCAAGATATCGGCTGGGCCGGCCGCCCTCTCGCCCTCCGGGCGTGTGAGCACGACGGTCTGGGCCGCCGCGTTCAAGGCGGTAAGCATACTGCGGGCATCCTTGTCTCGCAAGACGCCGAGGACCACCGCGAGCGGCCTCCCGCCGTAGACCGCCCGCACCGCCTCCAGCGCGGCCTCCACCCCGGAGGGGTTGTGCCCCCCGTCCACGACCACGGGCACGCCCCCGACCTCGTGCGCCTCGAACCGCCCCGGCAACGCCCCGACGACGGCCCGCATCGCCCTCTCCCTCACCCCGCCGTCGAGCCCCCGCCCCAGCAGCTCCTCCGCGGCCCGGACCCCGAGCGCGGCGTTCCGAAGGACGAAAGGTGGCCCCTCCAGAGGGGTGGGTTCTGCCCCTTCCGGAGAGGCCTCGACGAGCCGGGCGCCGACCTCGGCGCACCGCCGGGCCGAGATCCCACGCACCACGGGGTCGTCCGTCCCGAGGATGAGCGCGGAGCCAGGAGAGACGCTGGCGAGCTTCTCGCGCGAGATCTCCTCGACGGTATCCCCCAGGTACTCAGCATGGTCGAGGCCGACGTTGGTGAGCACCACGGCCTCGGGCCCGGCGGCCGTGGTCGCGTCGTACCGGGCGCCGAGCCCCGCCTCCAGCACCGCCCACCGGAGCCCCTCCTCCGCGAACAGCCCGACGGCCCCCGCCGTCAGTAGCTCGAACTGCGAGGCCTCGACGCCGTGCCGGTCCGAAACCTCGATGGCCCGCCCCATCGCCCGGGCGAAACACCTTTCGGAGACGAACCCGCCGTCGAGCATGACGCGCTCGGTGTAGGAGAGGACGTGCGGGGAGAGGTACACGCCGGCCGGTTGGCCCGCCTGCGAGAGGGCGGCGGCCAGGGAGACCGCGGTCGTGCCTTTGCCGTTCGTGCCAACGACCTGGACGACGCGCAAATCGTTCTGCGGGTCCCCCAGCAGCGAGAGCAGGCGCTCCACGCGCCCGAGGCCCATGGTGACGCGCCTGCGGCGGTCGAGCTCGGCGCAGACGGAGGCGAAGGAGGAGGTCAGGGACAAGGAAGGGCTAGAGGTAGCCTTCCAGGCGGTCGGTAAGCGTCTCGAGCATGCGGCCGTTGGTCTCAAGCTTCTCGCGCTCGGCGGCGACGACGTCCTGCGGGGCGCGTTCCACGAACTTCGCGTTCTGGAGCTTGCCCTCGGCGCGTTTCACCTCGCCCTCGACGCGTGAGATCTCCTTGCGCAGGCGTTCGATCTCCCCGCGCCGCATCTCCTCGCTGAGCGAGAGCTCGACCACGATGTCCCCCGCCGGCAACGTCGCCGTCCCACCGCCGTCCATCGACGCGACGAGCTTCACCCCCGAGAGGCCCGTGAAGACCGCGGGGTCCACCTCCCCCACCACCCTCCCCGCGAGCTCCCCCTCCACCTTCGACTCAGCCCGGAAAGAGCGCACGGCCGAGACCGCCCGTCTGGTCCGGCCCAGGAGCGCGTCCGCCTCCGCGTCTTCCAGGGAGGCGTCGAACGCCGGGAACGTCCCCCGGGCGAGCGGCCCCTCCTCGCCCATGATGCCGGCCATCTCCTCCGTGGCGAACGGCATGACCGGGTGAAGGAGCTTCAGCGTGCCGAGGAAGACCTCCCGCAAGACACGCGGGGTCTCCGCCGACGGCGCGGCCTTGGCTATCTCGATGTACCAGTCGGCGAACTGGTTCCAGGCGAAGCCGTAGATCAGGCGCATCGCCTCGGAGAACTCGCACTCCTCCAAGAGCCGGTCGTACTCCCGCGCCGTGCGGTTGAACTCCGAGAGGATCCAACGGTCCGAAACGGACAACGCTCCGGGTTCTCCGTTCGCCGGGTAGTTCAGGATGAAGCGGGTGGCGTTCCAGAGCTTGGTGACGAAGGCGCGGCCCATGGCGGCGCGCTCGTATGAGTAGGCGAAGTCCTGGGTGGAGGACTGGTAGAGGAGGCCGAAGCGGACGGCGTCCGTGCCGTACTCCTCTAAGAGGTCGAGGGGGTCTATGGTGTTGCCCTTGGACTTGCTCATCTTCGTGCCGTCCCCGGCGAGGACTATGGAGTGTACGTTCACTTTCTCGAAGGGGACCTCGCCGCGGAAGCGGAGGCCCATCACGATCATGCGCGCCACCCACAGGTACATGATCTCACGCGCCGTCGAGAGCAGGCTCGTCGGGTAGAAGTACTCGAGGTCCGCGTTCTCCTCGGGCCAGCCGAGCGTCGCGAAGGGCCACAGCCCGCTCGAGAACCACGTGTCCAGGATGTCCGGGTCCTGCTCCCAGCCCTCGCCCGGAGATTCCTTGGATGCGACCGTCTCGCCGTCCGGCCCGTACCAGACGGGGATGCGGTGCCCCCACCAGAGCTGGCGGGATACGTTCCAGTCGTGGATGTTCTCCAGCCAGCGCACCGTCTCCCTGCGCCAGGAGTCCGGGTAGACCGTGATCTCTTCCTTCCGTAGGGCCTCGATCGCCGGGCGGGCCAGCCCCTCCATCGCCACCCACCACTGCTCGGAGAGCCAGGGCTCGATGACGGTGCCGCACCTGTCGCAGTGCCCGACCCTGTGCCGGTACTCCCTCACTTCGCCGAGCAGCTCCATCTCCCCAAGCCGCTCCGCCACGGCCTTGCGCGCCTCCATCCGGTCCATACCGGCAAAGCCCGTCCCGTTCTCGTTGATGGTACCGTCGGGGTTGAGTACGTTTACGGGTTCGAGGCCTAGCCTGCCGCCGATCTCGAAGTCGTTGGGGTCGTGCGCAGGCGTCACCTTGAGGACGCCGGTCCCGAAACCCGGGTCGACGTGCTCGTCGGCGTAGATCTGTATGTCGCGCTCGACAAACGGAACCGTAACCCGCCGGCCGACGAGGTCCTTGTACCGCCCGTCCTCCGGGTTGACCACGAGCGCCACGTCCCCGAGCATCGTCTCCGGGCGGGTGGAGAAGACCTGGACGAAATCGTTGGTGTCGGGGCCCGGTCCCTTGCCGTCCGAGAACGGGTAGCGCAGGCCGTAGAGTTTGCCGTCGGTGTCCTCGTAGTTGACCTCGAGGTCGGAGATGGCGGAGCGGTCGCGCGGGCACCAGTTGACGATGCGGGTGCCGCGGTAGATGGAGCCGTCGTTGTACAGTTCGATAAAGGCCGTCAGCACGGAGTCTATGTACTGTGCGTCCATCGTGTACCGCAGGCGTCGCCAGTCCACGGAGGCGCCGAGGCGCCTGAGCTGGCCGAGCATGGTGCCCCTGGCCTCCTCGGCGAACTCGCGGCACCGCTCCACGAACTCCTCGCGGCCGAGGTCGAAGCGGCTCTTGCCCTCCTCACGCATGAGCTTCCGCTCGACGACGTTCTGCAGCGCGATAGAGGCGTGGTCCACGCCGGGCAGCCAGAGGGCCTCGTAGCCCTTCATCCGGGCGCGCCTCGTGAGCGTGTCCTGGATGGCGCCGTTCAGGGCATGGCCCATGTGCAGCGCCCCCGTGACGTTCGGGGGCGGGAGCACGATGCAGTAAGGCTCCTTGCCGGGGTTCGGGTCGGCCTCGAACGCCCCCGAGCGTTCCCACTCCTCGTAGAGACGCCCCTCGACGGCCCGGTGCTCGTAGGTCTTTGGGATCTCCGCCTGGCTCAAGGGCGAAAGAGGACTCTAGGCCGTCTCGTCGTAGGTGTATTTAGACTTGCCCGACGCGGTGACGAGTGTGGGCTGCACGCCCTCCTTGACGGTGTCGGCGTCCACGACGCACTTCGTCACGTCCGAGCGGCTCGGCAGCTCGTACATCGTCGGCAGGAGCGCAGTCTCCAGGATGCTCCTGAGCCCCCTGGCCCCCG
>JAUJMB010000099.1 GCA_030447045.1 Rubrobacteraceae bacterium
TGTTCACCAGGCCCGTGTTGTGGGCGTACTGGCCGCGGAAGATGGAGGCCCTCGACGGGCAACAGAGCGAGGTCGTGGCGAGGGCGTTGGTGAAGCTGGTTCCCTCCGGCCTCCAGGCCGTATCGAGCGTCGAACGGGAGAAGACGGACCTGTCGAGGTCGTCGGCGAGGATCAGGACGACGTTCGGCCTTCCCGGGGGGGCGGGACCCGACCCGGGCTCCGTCCGGGCCCCGGTCCCGGACTCCGGTCCGTCGGCCCGCGCCGCTTCTCCATCCCCCCCGCAAGCAAGCGGAGAGGCGAGGAGCAGTGCCAACCCGAGGACTATCGCCGGGATGCCGCCGCGGATCTGCAAGAACCCGTCCAATACGCGCCAAGCCTAGCACGCGGCGGGCTGGCACGTCCGGGCTGGGCCTAGGCCTGGCCTACCCTTCGGTGATGACGCGCTCGATGCTGGACCACGGGAGAAACTCGTAGTCCCCCGGGTCGCCGCTCGGGTCCCTGACGTCGAGCAGGAGGCCCCTCTCGTCGACCCCGCAGACGTACCCCTGCAGGTCGTTGCCCGTTCGGGCGGAGACGACGACAAAGCTACCGCGTTCGAAGAAACCGCCCATCTCCGGCGCGTCTCCGCGCAGCCCCCCCGTGCCCCCGTCTTCCATGACGCCTCCTCGGCCTCGCGACTCCCGATCAGGGGTACTGTAACCCCTCGGGGCCGGGCCCGGGGGAGACCGTCCAGAAGGATGGCCGGCATCATCCATCCGGTCGAGGCGAGCCCGCCTCGGGTGGCGCCGGCCAAAGGACAGCTCGGCACGCCGAAGAACGACACGATCACGGGCACCGACCGGGGTGAAGTGGTCTCCGCCCGCGGCGGCGACCTGGTCGTCGGCCGCGACTGCAACGACGTGGTCGACGGCGTGCGGGGCGACTGCGGGAGGGTCACCGGGAGGTAGCCCGCGCAGAACATCCCTTACGGGGCGGGGGCCCCGCGAGACCCCCTCCCCCTTCGGTAAGACTCCACGAAGAGGGCGCAGAGAAAGAAACACCCGAAGACGATGGAGCCGTAGGGGCGCGCGTGGTCCCCGACCATAAAATAAGCGGCCGGCAGGAGCAGCAACAGCGGCGGCCAGGGGACGCCAGACCGGTACAGCGCCACGAAGGCCGCGAGGAGCGCGGCGACCCAGGCGTAGATCCCGACCTCGAAGGCAAGGTTCTTGAGGGCATCGTCGAACAGCGCCTGCACGGCCGCGACGTAGCCCTCGCGCTCGGCCGAGGAGGCGCCCGCGGCCCTCCCGGCGAGGATGCCCGTGGCTATGCCGGCCACCGCGTCGCCGGCGTTGTAGGAGATGGCGAAGACCACAGCGCCCACCCTCGCCACCGTCGCGTCCACCCCGCGCAACCCTCCCACGAGCAGCCACACCGCGGCGCCCGCAAAGCAGAAGAGCACGAACTGCACCGCGTGCAGCGTGGTCCACCAACCCGCTATGGGGAGCAGCTTCCCCTCGATGTCGTCGTAGGGCCACGGATGGAGGAGCATCCACCCGGCGAGGAACAGGGGCACGCCGAGCAGGACCAGACGGCGAACGACGGACGCTGACGTCAACCTGAGACCTCCCTGAACGGGGTAAGGAGAGGTAATTCAATCATCGTCCGCCCGCCCGGACAACGGCGGCGGGGCGCTCCTCTCCTCAGGAGGGCCTTCGGGCTCCGGGGATCTGGAAAGCCCGACCGCGGCTTATGGTCGGATCAACTCCTCTATAGGCACCGCCTCGGTTAGCCCTGACCCTGGGTCTATTACGGCGTACTCCGCGCCCGCCTCCCTGGCGACGAGGGCGTGGCGAGAGAGCCCTTCGGCGTCGTCTATGGTGCCGAGCCTGTCGGGCAGGCCGAGGTGGGCCGCCCCCTCGCGGAAGAGGCGGGCGCCCTCCGGGGAGCCGAAGAGTGCTACGACGAGGATCTCCCCCTCGTCCACCTCGACGGCGATGAGGGGCGCCTCTCCCCCCTCGTCGGAGATGACGTAGAGGGGGAGCGGGATCTCACCGGCCCGCCCGGCGGCCTCGCGCGCCACGTCCCCGGCGTGGAAGAGCCCCGCGCCCTCCCCGGAGACGACGAGCACGTAGTCGGCCCCGCCCAGGGCGAAGTCCTCGACGGCCCCCCAGTCGGCGAGCACCCGCGGGGCGGCCCCGGCCATGGCCCCCATCCCGTGCTCGGCGGCCCCGGCGGAGAACTCGCCGGCGAGCTCCCTGTCGGAGAAGAGGGCCGCCACCGCGGCCCTCTCGCCGCCCACCTCGGTCTCCTGCAGGATGTCCCCTCCTCCCGCGTCGACCAGCCTGAAGAGCGGCGGGCGGGGCAGGTCTCCGAGGGCCAACTCCCGGCCTGGCTCAGCCATGCTCGGGCTCGCTCGTGACGAGGTCGGCCGCCGCGCCTCGCGGGAAGAAGGCCGCGGCCGCCACGCTGCCGACGCCGAAGACCAGCAGGACCCAGAAGGCCGGGGAGAGCGCGGCCGAGAGGGCGCCCGCGAGCTCGGCGTGGGCGGCCTCGGGGATGCGGGCGCGGACGGCGGGCTGCAGGAGCGCGTTCGGGTCCGAGAGCAAACGTGCGAGCCCCGCGTCGCCCTCCGTGACCCTTCCTACGGCGGCCCGGTAACGGTCGCCCAAAGAAGCGTTGAGCAGCGCGCCCATCACGGCGACCCCGAGCGAGCCGCCCACGGTCCGGAAAAAGACCACGGAGGAGGTCGCCACCCCGCGCCGCCGCCAGGGCACGGCGTTCTGGACGCTCACGAGGTAGCTCGTGCTCGAGAAGCCGAGGCCGAGGCCTATAACGACGACCGCGACGACCACGTAGGCCAGCGAGGTCCCCCGGTCCATCGGGACGCACAGCGCCGCCCCGGAGGCGACCAGGACCGACCCGAGCAGCAGCGTCGCGCGGTAGCCGGTCTTCAGGAGCATCCGCCCGCCCACGAACGAGCCGACCGGCCAGCCTATGGAGAGGGAGGCGACGACCGCGCCGGCCGTAAGCGCCGTGCCGCCCAGAGATCCCTGCACGAAGAGCGGCACGTAGACGGAGACCCCGAGCAGGACGCCGCCAAGCGCCAGGTTCCCGAACGCCGAGACCGAGAGGATGCGGTCGCGGAACATGTCGGGGGGGACTATCGGGTCCTCTGCCCGCCCCTCCACGAAGACGAAGAGCGCGAGCATGGCCACGCCCCCGCCGAAGAGTGCTAAGCCCGTGGCCGTTATTCCCGGCTCGCCGAGCAGGGCGAGCAGGACGGCGACGAGGCCGCCGGTAAGCAGGGCGGTGCCGAGGTAGTCGACCTTCCTCCGGCGGCGCTCGAAGGACTCGGTGAGGGTCAGGGCGAGGAGGACGGCGGCGGCGAGGCCAAACGGGATGTTCAGGTAGAAGACCCAGCGCCAGGAGACCAGGTCCGTCAGCAGGCCGCCGACGGCGGGGCCTACGACGGCGGAGATCCCCCACACCGCCCCGAAGAGGCCCTGGATGCGCGCCCGCGTCTCCAGCTCGAAGATGTCCCCGATGATCGTGATGGCGACCGGCTGCACCGCCCCCGCCCCGAGGCCCTGCACCGTCCGGAACGCGATCAGCGCCGCCATGCTCTGCGACGCCCCGGCGAGCACGCTCCCCAGCAGGAACAGGAAGATACCGGCCAGATAGACGGGCTTTCTCCCGTAGGTGTCCGAGAGCTTGCCGAAGACGGGCCCGGTCACCGTGGCCGCCAAAAGGTACGAGGCGAAGGCCCAGGGGTAGAGCGGGAGCCCGCCGAGCTCGCCGATGATCGTGGGCATCGCGGTGCCGACGACCGTCGCGTCGAGCGCCGCCAAAAACGTCCCTATCAGCGTCGCGAGCACCACGAGCGTCTTGCGCCGCCTGCCCATACCCAACGCTAAGGCTTTTCCGTTCCGGGGTTCACGAAGAGGGGATCATAGCACCGGGCGGGATCCGGTCCGGCGCCCGCTACCTTATGAGCGACCTGCCGGGCCTGACCACCCCGCGGACGGTCGAGACGAGCTCTTCATCGGAGAAGGGCTTGCGCAGGACACGCACCGAGCCGTGCGTCCGCTCGGCCAGCGCCCTCGCCCCGGGGTCTTTCTTGGCGACCATCAGCACCACGGGTATCTTCGACGTCTTCGGCATCGCCTTCAGGCAGTGGCACGCCTCCACCCCGCCGACCTGCGGCATCGAGACGTCCATCACTATAAGGTCCACCCGGCGGCCGAGCGCCTCCTGCAACGCCCGCTGTCCGTCCGTCGCGACCACGACCCGGTACCCCTCGCGCGTGAGGGTCGCCGTGGCGGAGTCCAGCAGGACGGGGTCGTCGTCGGCGAGCATGATGGTCGGTTTGCCTCTCTCCACGGCGGAGTATTTTACACCCAAACCCGCCCGCGCGGCGCCGACAGCGACAAAACAGGTAACGCGTTCACGCCCGGGGCCACGCTCACCGGTTCGCAGACCCGGGAACGGGCGCACCGCCTGCTAAAATACCCCCGTAGACCCCGACCAGAAGCTTACGGCTGATAGCTACAACGAGGTGAGCGTGACGGAGCAGAGATACTTCCGCAAGGGTTTCAAGATGCGCGACGAGGTGCAGCACCTCCTCGACCGCGACTACCGCTCCGAGGCCGTCGACCGGGTGCGCGAGAACGGCAACGCGCTCTCCGTGGACGGGCTCACGATCCGGCTGGCCGACGAGTTCGGGTTCTGCTACGGGGTGGACCGGGCCGTGGACTATGCCTTCCAGACCCGCGAGAAGTTCCCCGACCGGCGCATCTTCATAACGGGGGACATGATCCACAACGCCTCCATGAACGACCGCCTGCGCGAGATGGGCATAGAGTTCCTCTCCACGGGCTTCGAGGGCCCGACCGACGAAGCCTTCGACCGCCTCGCCCCCGAGGACGTGGTCCTGCTCCCGGCCTTCGGCGCCCCCATAACCTGGGTCGAGAAGCTGCGCGAGAAGGAGTGCGTGGTCGTCGACACCACCTGCGGCTCGGTCCTCTCCGTCTGGAAGCGCGTCACGCGCTACGCCAAGAAGGGCTTCACGAGCATCATCCACGGCAAGTACTACCACGAGGAGACGAAGGCCACGGCGAGCCAGACCCTCAAGGACGGCGGCAACGGCCGCTACCTCATAGTGCGCAACCTCAAGGAGACCGGGTACGTCACGGACTTTATCCTCGGCAGGATGACCTCCGAAGAGTTCACCGAGAAGCTCGCGCACGGCATGAGCCCCGGCTTCGACCCCGCCCGGGACCTCCAGCGCGTCGGTGTTGCCAACCAGACGACGATGCTGATGAGCGAGACGCTCGCGGTCGGCGAGGAGCTCAGGAAGGCGATGGCCGAGCGCTACGGCGAGGAGAACATAGCCGACCACTTCGAGCTCTTCGACACCATCTGCTCGGCCACCCAGGACCGCCAGGACGCGCTCTTCGACCTTCTGGAGCAGCCGCTCGACGTCATGGTCGTCATCGGCGGCTACAACTCCTCCAACACGAACAACCTCGCGATCATCGCCGACGAGCGCGTGCCCGCGAGCTACCACATAGCCAGCGGCGACTGCATAGACGGCGACGCCATCCGCCACAAGCCGGCCGGCACCCCCCTCGACGCCCGCGAGGAGGTCGAGGAGACGGGCTGGCTCCCCGAGGGCCCCGTCCGCATCGGCCTCACCGCCGGCGCCTCGACCCCGAACTCGCAGATAGGGCTCGCCATCGGGCGCATCCTGGAGGCCCGGGGCCTCCCGCCCGAAGCGGCGCTCCGCTAGGCATCAGGGAGAGTCCGTCCGTTTCGTGTCCCGGGCTCGCTTCACGGAACCGCTTCCAGGAGAACGGTCCGCAAGAAGTCGGTGGGAGAGCGGTACTAGATCTTCCTGATGCCTGCAGCCTAAAACCTGTAGCCTACACCCCCATCTCGACGAGCTTGCGGGCGATGTCGGCGAACTC
>JAUJMB010000100.1 GCA_030447045.1 Rubrobacteraceae bacterium
TCGGGGCTCAACCGGATGGTCTTCGACGAGCTCGTCGAGCACTACCGGGCCCTAGTCCCCTTCGTCCGCTGAGGGAGAATCATCCTCCTTCGGGCGGGGGCTCGGGACGTGGAGGTCGAGCCTGAGAGCGGTGGGTCGCAGCCCGAAGACCGTGGCGACCGTGGGGAGGGCAACGATGGGGCCCGTGGCGCCGAGGCTCGCCAGGACGACGAAGACCGTAGCACCCGCTATGGCGGCGGTGGCGTAGATCTCGCGCCGCAGGATCAGGGGCACCTCCCTGCAGAGGATGTCGCGCATGATCCTGCCGGCCACGCCCGTCACGAGCCCCATAAGGACGACTATCGGGGCGGGGACCCCAGCCTCGTAGGCCGCCCGCGCCCCGATGAACGTGAACACGGCGAGCCCGAAGCCGTCGCAGCCGGGGTCGCCCCCGATGTGGGAATCGGAGACAAAGACTACAAGCGCGTCTCCCGGCAGCTCCGGCGCGGGACGAAGTATAGCCAAGGCGATAGCCGGGGCGCCCCGCGGCCCCGGTCGTCGTGCTACGCTGGCGGGAGAGTCCCCGTTCCTCAGGAGGATAGATGGAGTACCGCCGCCTCGGCCGTTCGGGCCTGTTCGTCTCGTCGTTGACCCTGGGCACGATGACCTTCGGGGGCAGCGGGCCCTTCGACAAGGTGGGCTCCACCGACGTGGCGGGGGCGACCCGGCAGGTGGACATGTGCCTGGACGCCGGGGTCAACCTCTTCGACACGGCGAACATCTACTCCTCGGGCGAGTCCGAGGTGATCCTGGGCCAGGCCGTCTCCGGCCGCCGCGACAGGGTGCTCATCGCCACGAAGGCGCGCATGCCCGCCGGGGAAGGGCCGAACGGCTCGGGCCTCTCGCGCCACCACATTATCCGCCAGTGCGAGGAGAGCCTGAGGCGCCTCGGCACGGATTACATAGACCTCTACCAGGCCCACGAGTGGGACGGCCTGACGCCGCTGGAGGAGACCCTCGAGGCCTTCGACACGCTCGTCCGCTCCGGCAAGGTGCGCTACGTCGGCTGCTCCAACTACGCGGGCTGGCAGCTCATGAAGGCGCTCGGCGTGTCGGAGAAGCACGGCTACCAGCGGTACGTGAGCCAGCAGATCCACTACACTTTAGAGGCGCGCGAGGCCGAGTACGAACTCGTCCCGCTCGCCGTAGACCAGGACTGCTCCATCCTCGTCTGGAGCCCGCTGGCCGGCGGCCTCCTCTCCGGCAAGTACCGCCGCGGCGAGGACGCCACAAAAGGACGCCACTTCGAGGGCTGGGATGAGCCGCCGGTGCGCGACGAGGGGCGGCTCTACGACATCATAGAGGTGCTCGTCGAGGTCGCCGAAGGCCGCGGCGTCTCCGCCGCCCAGGTCGCCCTCGCCTGGCTTCTCGGCCGCCCCGGCGTCGCCTCCATCGTCGTCGGAGCCCGCACGGACGAGCAGCTAGCGGACAACCTCCGGGCCGCCGAACTGGAGCTCTCGGAAGACGAGCGCGGGCGGCTCGACGCCGTGAGCGCCCCGCCGCTCATCTACCCCTTCTGGCACCAGCTAAAGACCGCCTCCGACCGCCTCGGCCCCGCCGACATGCCGCTGCTCGGTTCGCGGACCTGGGAGGAGGTTAGATCGGGCGGTAAGGGGTAACGCAACCTCGTGGGGCCGGGCCCCGCGGGCGTATAATGCCGGCCATGATCGTGGACAGCGCCATCTACGTGGACGGCCGCCGGGCCTCCGAGCCCGGGGGGTCTCTGGACGAGACCTACCAGGCTTGCCGTAGCCAGGAGGGGATCGCCTGGATCGGGCTGTACAGGCCGACGGGCGAGGAGTTCGAGGCCGTGGCGCAGGAGTTCGAGCTGCACCCCCTCTCGGTGGAGGACGCGCTGGACGCCCACCAGCGGCCGAAGCTGGAGCGCTACGGGGAGACGCTCTTCGTCGTGCTCAGGCCGGCGCGCTACCTGGACGAGTCCGAGACGGTCGAGTTCGGGGAGACGCACGTCTTCGTCGGCAAGGACTTCGTGATAACGGTGCGCCACAGCGAGGTACCGGATCTAGGAGAGGTGCGGCGCCGGCTGGAGGGGGACCCGGAGTTACTCAGGCGGGGGCCGGAGGCGATCCTGCACGCGATCATGGACAGGGTGGTGGACGACTACGGGCCGGTGGTGGACGGCCTGGAGAACGATATCGAGGAGATAGAGGCCCAGGTCTTCGGCGGGAGCGCCGACGTCTCCAGGCGCGTCTACGAGCTCTCGCGCGAGGTTATCCAGTTCCAGAGGGCCGCGGACCCGCTCAACGACGTGCTCGGCGCCCTGCTGCGGGGCGAGGCCATCGACGTCGACCCCGAGGTGGGCCGCTACCTGCGCGACGTCCAGGACCACGCCCAGCAGGTCTCCGACCGACTCGCCGGCTACCGCGATCTGCTGCAGAACATCCTCAGCGTCAACCTGACCCTCGTCAGCCTGCAGCAGAACGAGCAGGTAAAGAAGATCTCGGGCTGGGCGGCCATCCTCTTCGCCCCGACCCTCATAGGCACCGTCTACGGCATGAACTTCGACCACATGCCCGAGCTGCACTGGCTCTTTGGCTACCCCTTCGCCCTCACGCTGATGGTCCTTACCTCGATCATCCTCTACCTCGCCTTTAAACGCCGCGGCTGGCTGTAGGGCGACCGGACCAGGTCGCCGTGGACTCGACGAACCGGGCGTGAGATATTGGCCGCACCATCGCGCAGAGGAGGGGAGATCGAAGACACCATGAGCGACGAGGAGCGCGCCGCGAGGGGCACCCGGCCGCTCCCCGCCCCCCCGGACGAGGGACTCGGCGCGCCGGAGGGAGACGGGGTTCTCCCGGAGGCGCTGGGCGAACCGCTGGTGTGCATCCACGCGGCCGTGGCGCAGGCCGCGATGGCCAAGGAGCTGTCGCCGGAAGCGGTGGCGGGGACGGCCGCGGATCCGTACGGGAGGGGCGCTGGCGGAGAGGCCCGCGAGCCGTACCCGCATGCCTGCTGACCTCCTCAACACGCTCCTCTGCTCCTTGGAGTACGAGCTTCCGCGGGCCACCGCCCTGCGCGAGCGGTTGCACGCGAGCCCGGAGCGGAGCCACAGGGAGCAGGCCACCGCCCGCCTCGTCGCGGAAGACCTCGGGGCGGGGCGCTTGGAGCGCGCCGCAGGGACGGGCCTCGTGGCGCGGGCCGGCCCGCCCGGGGACGCCGTCGCCGTGCGGGCCGAGCTCGACGCCCTGCCCATCGCGGAGGAGACGGGGGCGCCCTTCGCCGCCGCGAACGGGCACATGCACGCCTGCGGGCACGACGTCCACATGGCGGCCCTCGCGGCCCTGTTCCGGGCCGTGGGCAGGACCGAGACGCCGAGACCCCTCGCGGCCCTCTACCAGCCGAGCGAGGAGGCGTACCCGTCGGGCGCGGACAGGATCGTGGTCGAAGGGGCGCTGGCTGGGGGGACGGCGGCGGTCGTCGCGGCGCACGTCCACCCGGACGTCCCGTGGGGCTCGGTGAGCGTGGAGGCCGGCCCGGTCAACGCCTCCTGCGACAACCTGCGCGTCGTGGTCGAGGGATCCGGCGGCCACGGCGCGTACCCCCACCGCGCGCACGACCCGATACTCGCCCTCTCCCAGGCCGTCGTCGCGCTCCAGTCGCTAGTGAGCCGCCGGCTGGACCCGATGCGCGCGGCGGTCTTCAGCGTCGGCTGGCTGCGCGCGGGTTCGGCCGAGAACGTCATCCCCGGCGCCGCCGAGGCCGGCGGCACGCTGCGCGCGCTCCATCCCGAAGACCGAGAACCTCTCAGGGAGATGGCCCGCGAGATCGTCGCGTACACGGCCAGGGCGCACGGCTGCACCGCCAGGGTCGAGGTGACGGAGGGGGAGCCGGCGACGGTCAACGATCCCGCCCTCGCCGAGGCGGCGCGCTCGCTGCTCCCGGAGGCCGGCTTCGAGCCCGCGCCGCCGATGAGGTCCTGCGGGTCCGACGACTTCGGCTTCTACGGCCGCATCGCGCCGACGCTCATGCTGTTCGTCGGCCTGAAGGGCGCCCCGAACACCCCGGACGTGCCACTCCACCACCCGCGTTTCCTGCCGCCCGCCGAGGCCGTCGGGGCCGTCGCCCGCGCCCAGGCGGTAGCCTTCGCCGCCGCGGCCTCCCAGCCTCGGACGAGGGCTCATACTACGTAGGCCAGACCCCCGGCCCCAACGGCGGGGACATGATGCTTTGACCGGAGGTGGCGCATGGAAGCCGTAGATCTCTCTCATGTCCCCGTCGTGGACAACCACTGCCACGGGGTAAGCACGGACCAGACCTTCGCGGACGTCGCCGCCTGGCGTCGCCAATTCACCGAGTCCACGGACCCCGGGATGGCCCGAGATCACGTCGCCACCACAGCCTTCTACCGGCGCCTGATCCAGACCCTGGCCCACTTCCTCGGTTGCGATCCAACAGAGGACGCCGTCTTCGCCGCCCGAGCCGAAAGGGAAGGCAGGGACCTGACAACCGAGTTCCTGCGCGCCGCCAACATCGAGGCCCTCCTCCTCGACACGGGCTTCCCGCCCCCAGAAGAGGTCTTCCCCCTGCCGGAGCTGGGAGAGCTCGGCGGCTGCCGGGCCGAGCCGATGCTTAGGCTCGAGATCCTGATGCAGAACCTACTCGCCGAGCACGAAACCCTCGCCGGCACGAAAGAAGCGCTCTCGGCCGCCCTCGCCGACGTGCGCGCCGGGGGCCACCACGTCGCCCTCAAGAGCATCGCCGCCTACCGCACGGGCCTGGACATCCGGGAGTGGCCGCGCGAGGACGCGGAAGCGTCCTTCCGGGAGTACAAGAGAGCGACGGAAGGTGGTTCTCCGCGGCTCGCCCACAAGCCCCTGCTCGACACCCTGCTGCACGTCGCGTTCAGGCGGGCAGCGGAGCAGGAGATCCCGGTCCAGTTCCACGTCGGCTACGGCGACGCCGACACCGACCTCCTGCTCGGCAACCCCCTCCTCCTGCGCGCCGTGCTCGGTCGCCCCGACTACCGAGCAATGCCCGTCGTGCTCCTCCACGAGTGCTACCCGTACACCCGCGAGGGCGGCTACCTCGCCGCCGTCTACGAGAACGTCTACCTCGATCTCTCCTACGGCATCCCCCTCCTCGGCTACGGCGAGATGCTCCAATTCACGCGGCAGGCTTTAGGCGTCGCCCCGACCTCCAAACTGATGTACAGCTCCGACGGCATAGGCGTGCCCGAGCTGCACTGGATGAGCGCCACCGACGGTCGCCGCGTGATCGGCGAGGCGCTCGGAGAGATGGTCGCGTACGGAGAGCTCGGCCTCACCGAAGCGGAGGCCGCGGGCGAGGGCGTGCTGCGCGGGAACGCGACGCGCCTGTACGGGCTCTGGCGCACGGCCGGCCCTACTGGGGCACCATCCTAGAGCCCGAAGAATCGCCTAGGCGTCGAGCACCACGTCCGAGAGGGGGCTGCCGATGCAGATAAGACGGTAACCTTTCTCGGCGTCCTCGTCGTCGAGGGCGAAGGCCAGGTCCTGGTCGATCTCACCCTCCAGGCACTTCTGGATGCACGTCGTACACGTGCCGCTGCGGCAGTCGTAGGGCAGCCTCAGACCGGCGTCTTCGGCCTCCTCGAGAATGTACTCGTCCTCCGCGACCTCGATGGTCAGGCCGCTCTTCTTGAAAGTGACCTTGTGCTTTTTAGCCACGCTGTCTCCTAACAGAATAGCCCCGGCCCCAAATACCGCGGAGCCGGAGCTATTGGGTTGCGGGTTTCGGCCATCTGATGCCCGAAACCTGTAGCCTGAAACCTACCTCTGCTCGAACTCCTCGCCCGGGGCGCCGCACACGGGGCACTCCTCCGGGGGCTGGATGCCCTGCATCGTCTCGCCGCAGGTGCCGCAGGCCATCGTGACGGTCATGGGCGGGTGCGGGGCCT